>CAMNGU010000187.1 GCA_946538525.1 uncultured Lachnospiraceae bacterium | reverse complement strand
CAGAAAGCATAAAAAACATATAACCATCGGAATATAGTATATGTGTTCCATAGAGACAAGACCCCATAGTCCCGATGAGTATATGAGGGCGAAACGAAACGAAGTGAAAGGCCTGCAACGCTAATTTACAGGATTGTTAACCCTGGTTGACAGATTGTAAAGAGCAGTTGGTGGGCTTTTTTTTGTTAATATAATACACTTTTCTCATCAAAACAAAGGAGAAGTGTGAAAATGAAAAAAATGGTAAAAAGATTCTTTTTTGGTATAAATCCATTTTCCAGAAAAGAGGAAGAAAACAGAATTCTATATTCTATGAGAATAATTCTTTCGGCGTATCTGATATATATCGTCGGTTTGCTTGTAGGAGAGGCACTCATCATCTTCGGGTCTATGCCCTTCGGCTATAATGCGACCGACAGGCAATTGCCACAGGATATATTGCTTATATGTTCATTCTTTGGATATGCCATAGTTATTTTAGCTTTTGCTTTATTTGCACTAAAGGTAAATAAGATAAGCTTGAGACGAATAGGACTGGATTCAAAAGTCTGGAAGATTTTTAAAGGGGGGCTTTATGGAGTAATCACGCTCCTGATTATATTAGCAATCCTTCTTGTTTTTGGCTTTTTAAGATTTGATGGGATAAATCAAAATGTGAACTGGCCAATCTTTATACTATTCTTCTTTGCCTTTCTGATGCAGAGTGGAATGGAAGAAGTTGTTTGCAGGGGATATATATTTCATCGCCTAAGCGAGAAGATTAGCGTTAACATTTCAACTGTGATAAGCATTCTCTTTTTCTCGGTATTTCATTTTTCCAAGCTTTTTGGGGAGGGCTTCATCATCGGGATAATCGGTGTGTTAAATCTGATTCTGATTAGTGTGTTATTCCTAGTGCTCACATGGTATGATAAAAATATATACTCAGCCATAGGTTTTCATTGGATTTGGAACTTTATGTTGTATAATGTTATAGGACTAAATTTAAGTGGAATAGAAGTAACAGATTCGCTTTTTAAGTTTTCGGTAGTAAATGAATTTTTAACTGGAGCTGGCTACGGAATAGAATCAAGTATTATAACAACATTTGTATGTGGCACTATTTTAATGGTAATAATACTTATAGAGAAGGGCAAGGTGAAAAATGATGGAATTCAATAATAAATTATATAGTCTTAGGAAACAGAAAGGTTTCTCTCAGGAAGAACTTGCCAATCGTCTAAATGTCTCGAGGCAGACTATCTCAAAATGGGAGGTCGGTGAATCAACACCGGATATGGAAAAACTTGTTGCTATCAGCGACCTTTTTGAAGTGTCCCTGGATGAACTGGTACTGGATAAAACTCCGGAAGAACCAGAGAAGGCTGAGCCTTCTGAACAAATAGTCAGATCAGAGCTTTACAGTGATATTAAAGAAAATGTATTAACAGATGATAATAAAAAGAAAGCAAAGAAGGGGCTTAAGATAGCGGCTATTGCACTTGGAGTCTTTGTTTTAATAGATATTATCTCGTTTATAGTTTACGTGGCGATTTTCGGCTTGCCGGGTTAAATCTTATCGGATCCTCTTAAGATTATGGAAAAATGAGTTGAGATTATGTAAACCGATTAGAGAACCATTCAAAATATTACAGTGTAACTCAGAATGTTATATTCTTTTAGGATACCTTTAATCACAGAATAGAATTTTAGGAGGGAAGAATGAAAGATAATACATCTTCGTATAATTCAAGTATTTACGATGCCAATATAACAAATGTATTACCATATTATTTAGAATTTCACGGTCAGGTTATTGATGTGGCTAAAATGATAACCCGAGAGAACAAAGCAAAGGTAAAATGGCTAGATACAGGCTGCGGTACAGGAACTTTGGCTTTAAGAGCACTTGGTGAAATTCCTGATATCGAATTTACACTATGCGATCCGTCTGAAGGTATGCTGGAGATAGCAAAGGAAAAGTTAAGAGGGAAGAATATCCATTTTAACACTGTTGCATCTGATGCACTTTCATATAAAAATGAATTCGATATTGTGACTGCCATTCAAAGCCATCATTATTATGATATAGATACTCGAGTTATAGCTGTAAAAAAATGCTATGAGGCCCTTAAAGAAGATGGAATCTTTATGACTTTCGAAAATATTAAGATGTCAACCGAAGAAAGTGATGCCATAGCATTAAAGCGTTGGGGACAATTTCTCTTAGATCATGGATGGACGCCAGAAGGTGTAAAAGCTCACCAGGCAAGAAGAGGAACTGAAATGTTTCCTATAACCATTGAACAGCATCTAGAAATGCTAAAGAATGCTGGTTTCAAATCTGTAAACATTTTATGGGTATCCTACATGCAGGCTGGATTCTGGGCTGTTAAATAGTAATATTATTATCCCACTCTTTAGGGAATTGATGCACTTGGTATAGAAGCGAATTGGGAGAAGATAAACTATTTTATACCGAAAAGTTGAAGAAATATAAAGAAGGGCAGAGTATATGAATACTAGA
>CAMNGU010000186.1 GCA_946538525.1 uncultured Lachnospiraceae bacterium | reverse complement strand
TGTTCCCTTCTATATTTCTTTTATTTAATTTTCCGAATAAAACTTTACGCTAGCGCAAATCTCATCAACTCCTCATCACACAAAAAAAACATGTCCTGCAGCTAAATCTGAGAACATGTTTTTAAATTAGAACTGTTTTCCGTTTTTATAAATCCTATACAGGAACTTTACAAAACCAACAAATGATCTAAATCCCTGTATACCTTTACTAATCGCCTTCTTGGCTCTTACAAATATATTTTCTTTCTTTGGTTCAATACTCTCATTTGCATACTGGTACTGGTCCTGACTTTGAGCTCTACTACTCTGACTCTGCTGTCCACCCAAAACAACCTTATGAATTCCATTTGAATTACGGTATATTCTGTATCCAGACTTTTTAAGCTCATCACATCTTGCAATATATTCGCTTATTTCAAATTCATATAACCTGTCCAGTTCCTGAGATAAACTATCTAAATTCATATCATTATCCTTTTTTTATTATGTTTTTTTTAACCACAAATGTCACTTTATCTTTCTTTCAAAAGACCTAATTCAAAGCATTCAATCAATTCACATAGAGCTGAAATTCTCTTCTGTATATCCCTTCCAGAATCTGTATCACACACCCTCAGTCTTTCCGGCATAACCTCAGTTACCTGTATCTCTGGAGAATTCTCTTCTCCTGGAACATATGGCTTATGCTCTGCCAGTGCCAGATGATGAGAGTTGAATATAAGGGTATATCCTGCAATTCCTGTTGTCTCATGATAAGCCTTTGAAAGACCACCATCTATGATATAAAGCTTTCCATCCGCCTTAACAGGTGTTTCCCCTTTATTTACCAGAACTGGAATATGTCCATTTATAATATGCGCTCTCTCAGGATTCATTCCAAACTCTTCAAAGATTTTATCGCAGTACTCAGCCTTCTTTGAGTACTCATAGTAACTATTATTCAGTTCCTTACTGAGGCTCTTATCTTCCAGGAAAATCCTTTCAAATATAGCCATCCTGTCTCTTCCGAAAACCGGGGATACAGGACCATTCCACAGATACCACATAAGATCTAAAGAATCTGCCTTTCTTGGATCATCCTCCTTAAGGAAGTATGCATCGATAACCTTTGAATTAAGATAATCCATAAGGGCTCTTCCTGAAAACTCTCCATCTGAACATTTCCAGGAATGGAACTCTCCATTTTCATCCATAGGAATACAACCATGGAATAAAAGATTATTATTACAGATCTTATACATTGAGCCATGTGAATACAGGAATTTAATATGAGTCTGAAGTCTTTCAGAATGCTTAAAGGAATATCTTAAGTTATCTATCAGTTCCCGCTCCACATCTGTAAGCTTATATGGATCATCCCAGTCAATAGTAGGAAAGTTGGTATCCAGCATCGGATATTCCTTATCTCCTATCCTTACCGTTCCCTTTTCTACATCAATCTTATCCAGAAGCAGTCTATCTTCCTGCTCATACTCTGGATGCCTTTTAATAAGCTGTCCCTCAAGCTTAAACTCTATGATAGCGATTGCTTTATACATTTTAGCAACCAGATCCGGATTAACAGAATCATATTTATTATCATCCAGTAAATGAGGTCTAAAGCATTTACATTCATCATCTGCATAAACTTCTGCCGCAAACATGGAAAGCGGTCTTAGATTGATTCCATAACCATCTTCGAGAACATCGAAACTGTTGTAGCTGGTTGCAATTCTTAGAACCGTAGCAATAGAGGCTTCATTTCCAGCAGCTGCGCTCATCCAGCTGATATCATGATTACCCCACTGAATATCCACATCACTGAATCCCATAATCTCATCCATAACATAATCAGCTCTTGGTCCCCTGTCGAAAATGTCACCGATGATATGCATTTTATCAATAAACAGATTATGAATAAGATTGCACATGGTTATGATGAAGTCATCCGCCGCCTGAATCTCAATAATCGCATCAACAAAGCTCTTGTAATACTTGGCTTTATCGATGGAATTATCAGAATTAATAAGTTCATCAATAGCATATCCATAATCATCCGGAAGTTTCTTTCTAACCTTAGAACGAGTGTACTTTGAATCCGCCACTTTGCAAAATGTGATAAGCCGCTCAATAGTCTCACGGTACCATTCATCACCGGAAGGTGTTCCTGGAACAAGTACCTTACGGCGCTTAAGCTTAGTTAAAGTTCTATCCGGATAGTAGATCAAATTCGCAAATGAAAGTTGTTCATCGTAGGTCATGGTATCCCCAAATGAATCTCTAATCTTTGCGATAACAACACCTGACGCACCTCTTACAAGGTTGCGAAAACTTTGATACTCCCCATGAATATCAGAAAAGAAAAACTCATTACCCTTTGGTAATGCAAGAATCGCTTTAAGATTGATCACTTCAGCAAGCGCACTTCTCTTAGTTGTAAATGTGTCACTAAGTAATCTAAGATAATCAAGGTCCCTCATATAAATATCTCCTTCACTGTCTATGTACTAATAATAGTTTTCCTTCACTAATCT
>CAMNGU010000185.1 GCA_946538525.1 uncultured Lachnospiraceae bacterium | reverse complement strand
TTTTCCTGCAAGCAGGAACGCATTTTGACTTTTGACACTTATGTCATATTATATATTAAATATTTATCTTATATTTTATCTAAACCTTAATTATTTCTGCCTTCAAATGTAAAGCTAAGCATAGTCATATCATCAAACTGTGGTTCATCACCAGCAAAGTCATCTACTGCAGTTTTTACTGCCTCTATCATATCCTTACAAGAATTATCTTTATTCTTATTTAATACATCAAGCAGTCTACCTGTTCCAAATCTTTCACCATCAGATCTCTTTGATTCAGTAACACCATCCGTATAAAGGAATATCCTATCTCCAGGTTTTAAATCAAGCTCATAAGAAACAAAAGTTGAACCTGGGATAAAACCAATAGGCGGACCGTGAGGTGTCTTCTCGATGACAAAAGCATCCTCAGTACCATTTCCCTTCTGAAGTACCGCAGGATAATCATGACCTGCATTACAGATATCCATATGACCTGTTTCAAGATCAATGATGGCGAAGTAAACTGTTACAAACATTCCTTCTGAATTTTTTTCTTCTATCATGATATCAACATAGTCTATAATATCTGCAGCTTCACCGCCCATTCCGGCACGAGACTTTATAAGAGTCTTGGTAATAGCCATAAATATCGCCGCTGCTGCTCCCTTATCAGAAACATCAGCTATTAAGATAACCAGCTTTGTATTACTGATCATATAAAAATCAAAGAAATCTCCTCCAACCTCTCTGGCAGGATTCATAATAGCATGAAGATCAAAACCTCTAATACGCTTCATTTCAGTAACATCAGGAAGAAGATGCTGTTGAATCTTAGAGGCTAGTTCAAGATCAGCGCCTACCCTCTGTTTTTCAGCCGTCATCTCTATATTTTCCTTAATATAATGACGGATATCCTGATTCATCTGATTGAAAGAATCAGATAATTCCTCAAGTTCATCTCCTGTTTCAATTTTTGTAAGTTTATATTCATCACTTTCAATATTTTTTACAAGATTCTTAGTTTCATTATTCAAAGTTCTAATAGGCTTGATAAGGTAATAGCTAATTCTCTTATAAAATAGTATTCCATTTATCAATGTACATATAGCCATACATGCAACAATAGAAGCAACGAAAATAAATATATTATAAAGAACACTAGGAAATGACATATCTACATCGATAAGAGCCACAGGTTCTCCATTACTATTATAGATTGGATAGAACCCCGCAAGAATTGTCTCGCCTCTATAATTATATGTTGATATACTTTCTTGTGGATCCTTTCTAAATACTCTGTCTCTAGTTTCCTTACCACCTTCCATATATTCTTCATGCCTATTCAACCAGTCAGTAGAATTCTGACCTTCTTCGGACATCCATACATAAACCAAGTCATCCTCATACGGAACGAAAAC
Source organism: uncultured Lachnospiraceae bacterium (assembly GCA_946538525.1). Lineage (GTDB taxonomy): Bacteria > Bacillota > Clostridia > Lachnospirales > Lachnospiraceae > Eubacterium_Q. The sequence goes on along the minus strand of CAMNGU010000185.1, from coordinate 1,406 downwards.
AGCAAAAAGCTTTATATCAGTGGCTTTACGAGTAGAATCCAAATATCCGGTTACATTTTCATAATATTCATCTGTTTCACCAGTATCTAGGTAGTGCTGAATCTTATCACCATCAATATAGTCAGAGGCACTTTTAAGATATCCATAAACTACAGCTCTATTTCCTTCTATAGTTTTTTCATAGTATGAATATGCTACAATGACACCCAAAAAAACTGTAGTTAATACACTAAATGCCATAACTGCTATAAGCAGCTTTCTTCTAAGTCCATGTTTCAAAAAATAACTTTTTGACATAAAAATCCCTTATACCTAAACCAATCTAATAATATATACCACTCAATTTTTCTGCTAAACAATTTATAGTGTATTTTTAGGTGCTGCTAATCGCTCATATTATTCACATTCCCAAATATAATATCATATAGGTGACAACAAATGCGCAACAAAAACCCTAAAAATCTCAAAACCTTCCAATAATTTTTTAAACTACTTCATCAATAGCCTTAGCAAGCTGATCAGCACATGAAGTTGGCTTAAAACCACATGTATTTCCTCTAAGTATATCAGCAATCTCATTTGCAGATTTTCCTTCTACAAGTCTGCCAATAGCTTTAAGATTACCATTACAACCATTAGTAAATACCACATTATGAAGAACACCGTCCTCCACATCAAACTCAATTTTAGTTGAACATACACCCTTAGGTGAATAACTATAATGACTCATAAACTCCTCCGTTAGATTTATAAATTTTATATGTATGTATATGATCAATTTTAAATCATTATATCTATAACATTATGTAATTAATCAGTATCTTTTTTCTACTAATTTATAAACATTTATATTAATAAACGCTCTAAAGCTGATAAAATAGACAAAATAAAAGTAACTCTACAAACCACCAAAATTTTTCATATATTCATTATAGTTTAAAAAAGAGCATGCCGCAAGCGACATGCTCTTCATTCACCGATACAATAATACCGGAATTTATTTAGTTTTTAGTAGTTAACGATCTTACCAAAATCAGCCTTGAGTGAAGCACCACCTACAAGTCCACCATCGATATCTGGCTGAGCGAAAAGCTCTGCTGCATTTCCTGCATTTACAGATCCGCCGTACTGAATACGAACTGCTTCTGCTGTAGCTGCATCATAGATCTCAGCGATACAATCTCTGATTCCCTTACATACTTCCTGAGCCTGCTCTGTTGTAGCTGTCTTACCAGTTCCAATAGCCCAGATTGGCTCATAAGCGATAACCATGTTCTTAACATCATCAGAAGCAACGCCCTGAAGATCTGACTTGATCTGAAGTCTGATCCAGTCCATAGTTACGCCCATCTCTCTCTGCTCAAGTGATTCACCACAGCAAAGGATTGGTGTAAGACCAGCTTCGA
>CAMNGU010000184.1 GCA_946538525.1 uncultured Lachnospiraceae bacterium | reverse complement strand
TCTAAGTCCCATGGAAAGTGATTTCTTAGGGCAGTTATCAACGCAGCATCTGCACTGAATACAGCTCATAGGCCTGATTGACCAAGTCTTTTCGTTTTTATCAACTGTAATTGCATGTGTAGGACATTTAATTGAACACAGACCACATAAAATGCAAAGATCCATATCATTTTCAACATGTCCTCTTGTGCCAACAGGATATTCCTTCTCAGCCTTTCTAGTCTTAGGCTTGGACACAAGATTATGTAATACAGTTTTATTAAAGTTTATTAAAGCCATCTTATACTCCTTCTCATCCTACCATCTACTAGTTATCTCTCAGTACAGCTGATACATGGGTCAATTGTAAGTACAAGAATTGGCACATCAGCAAGGTCACAACCTTTAAGAGTTTCAACGAGACCAGAAAGATTTGCAAATGTGGGAGTGCGGACTCTCATTCTATCTATAAACTTACTTCCGTTAGCCTTTACGTAGTAAATTGCTTCACCACGAGGCTGCTCTATTCTCATGACATATTCGCCATTTGGCATTCCCTTTACAGGAACATCAATGTCACCAGCAGGCATCTTGTCGATGCACTGACGGATAATATCAAAGGCCTGGAAAATCTCTTTTATACGACACTCAGTTCTTGCATATGAATCACCTTCAGTGCTGATGATAGGCTCGAAATCCACATCTCCATATGCACAGTATCCAGTAGTACGGATATCTCTTGCTATTCCGCTGGCACGAAGGAATGGTCCAGCGCATCCAAGAGCATCAGCCTGCTCTGGTGTAAGAACACCAACACCGCGAAGTCTGGTCTGAACAGCCATATCATTAAGGAATGGCTTAGCGATTGTGTTTAGCTGCTCTTCCATCTTGTTAATTCTCTGATAGAAGTCCTTGAGCATCTCATCTGATACATCTCTTCTGATGCCGCCGACTTTCATTACTGAAAAGATAACTCGGCCGCCTGTAGATGCTTCAAACATATCAAGAGCTTCTTCACGAAGTCTCCAGCACTCCATATAAAGGCTCTCAAAACCGAAAGCATCAGCTAAAAGTCCAAGCCAGAGGAGGTGAGAATGTACTCTTGAAAGCTCTGACCAAATTGTACGAAGGTACTTAGCTCTTGAAGGTACATCAATGTCCATGATGTGCTCAACAGCCTCAGAATATCCAAGGCCATGGCCAAGTGAGCAGATTCCGCAGATACGCTCTGCTACATATACCATTTCATTAAAGTCTTTTTTATCTACCAGCTTCTCAAGACCTCTGTGGATAAAGCCGATTGATGGAATTGCTTCTACAACCTTCTCATCCTCCATTACAAGGTCAAGGTGGATTGGTTCTGGAAGAACCGGATGCTGGGGTCCAAATGGAATTACACTTCTTGTTGACATTTCTTCCCTCCGATTATTTAAATGGTGTCTCTATTGCGGTTCTATAGAGCTTACCTTCATAGTCAATATTGATCATCTTGATCTGTACACCAAACAGATCATGCATCTCGTTCTCATATATAAAAGCACATGGATAAATGCTTGTGATACTTGAGATTTCCTGGTCCTCAGGAAGTGTCATCTTAAGATTTTTCATCTCCAGATCTTTACCAAAAGTATATATAAGCTCGTAAGCATCTGGAACTCTTGTAGCGCACTGCTGAATAAGATGATAACCAGCAAATTTAAGCTTCTGAGACTCATCAATGATGCTCTCAGGATTCACATTTATAAATTCTGTATTCATTATGCATTATCCCCTTTCTCAGCAGCAGGAGCTGCAGGTGCTGCTGCAGGCTTTGGTGCAGCTGCTGCATTTACTGCGGGTTTAGCTGCAGGTGCTGCAGGTTTTGCAGAAGCTTTGATCTTCTCTTCTGCCTGCTGGCGAAGAGCTTCTTCTGTAAGGACAGCATCATACTGGTTAGTAGGATCATAGTCATCAGCAGTCATATGAATAGCCATCTTGCTGTAATCAACTGAGCAGTAGCCCTGCTTAAGTGATTCTTTAAGTTTCTTTCTCTTTTCTTCAAGAAGTCCAACAGCCTTAACAATGCCTTCAATAAGCGCTTCAGGTCTTACTGCACATCCTGGTACATATACGTCAACAGGAACTACCTTATCAGCGCCACCTAAAATGTTGTAGCAGTCCTTAAAAATTCCTCCGTCGCAGGCGCAAATACCGCATGCAACTACTACCTTAGGATCTGGCATCATATTGTAGAGCTGTCTTACTACAGGAGCAGTCTGAGCATTGATTCCGCCTGTAAGGAGCAGAACATCTGCATGTTTTGGATTACCAGTGTTGATAATTCCAAATCTCTCCACATCATACATTGGAGTCATAGTTGCAAGAACTTCTATATCACAGCCATTACAGCTGGATCCATCATAATGTAACACCCATGGTGATTTAGCTATATTCATTGATTTATATCCCTTTCGTTTTACTTAAGTACATTAAGAATCAAAAGATTTGTTCCCGCAAATACAAGGATTACAGCCCATGTTACCTTGAGCATTGTAATATATTTAACTCGTGGGAATATATTATCAATAAGTGTCTCAATGAAGAATACAACAATAATGGCGATTATAGCCCATACTCTGCTGATAGGGTTGGCTGTAATAAAGAACATTCCAACGATACCCATCATAAGTATTGTGTCATACCACTCAGCGATCTCAACAAGAGCAAGATTGCTACCTGAAAGATCTGTCGTAAGACCTTTTACCATCTCCTGGTGCATATGGTGAGAAGTACTAAGGTCAAATGGTGACTTACGAAGCTTGATTATAAGGATAAATACAAATCCGATAAAGAAGCCAGGAAGTTGGATGATTG
>CAMNGU010000183.1 GCA_946538525.1 uncultured Lachnospiraceae bacterium | reverse complement strand
GTAAATAAGACAGAGCTTACAGCCGCACTTATCAACCAGAAGGATAACATCATCGAGGGTATTAAATATGCCCAGGATTCTATCGATGGATCTATGACAATTCTTCTTCTTACACAGGATGCTATATATCTTGCAAGAGATAAGTATGGTCGTACCCCAATCGTAGTTGGATATAAAGAAGGCGAAGGATTCTGTGCAGCATTTGAGTCTTTCTCATATCTGAATCTTGGATATAAGGACTTCAAAGAACTTGGTCCTGGTGAGATAGATGTTATGACTCCAGAGGCAGTAACTGTTATGGAGAAGCCAGGAGAGAAGCTTCGTATTTGTACATTCCTTTGGGTTTACTATGGATATCCTTCAGCAAGATACGAAGGATTATCTGTTGAGGAAATGAGATATAACTGTGGTGCAGCTCTTGCTAGAAGAGATGGATTCACAAGAGATGATATTGATGCAGCAGCCGGAGTACCTGATTCTGGTACAGCACATGCTGTTGGATATGCAAATGAGTCAGGAGTTCCATTCTCAAGACCATTTATAAAGTATACTCCAACCTGGCCTCGTTCATTCATGCCAACACATCAGGATAAGAGAAATCTTATTGCTAAGATGAAACTTATTCCTGTACATGAACTGATTGACGGAAAGAAGCTCCTTCTTATCGACGACTCTATCGTTCGTGGAACACAGCTTCGTGAGACAACAGAATTCCTGTATGAGAGCGGTGCTAAAGAAGTACATATCAGACCTGCGTGCCCACCACTTCTCTTTGGATGTAAGTATATTAACTTCTCAAGATCAAACTCAGAGATGGAGCTCATTGCAAGAAGAGTTATCGCTGAGGAAGAAGGCGAGAATGTAGAGAGAACAATTCTTGATGATTATGCTAATCCAGATTCAGACAGATATCATCTTATGCTTGAGAAAATCAGACAGAAACTGAACTTTACATCACTTGCATTTAACCGTCTGGATGATATGATCGAAGCAACTGGAATGAGCAAGGATCAGCTTTGTACATATTGCTGGGACGGAAGAGAGTAAAACTTCTGATCTGGTAAGAGACAATATAATAAAATGCAACTTAAACCTCTTTGCTGAGAAATTAGTAAAGAGGTTTTTTTGGGCAAAAAAATTTTGAAAAAAGTATAGTATCATTTCATTGTGATAAGGAATTGAGATAATCACAATTAATTAAAGTGTTGACTAATCATTAAAAAATTGTCTTAATAGTAAAATATGCTTAGAGGGGAAAAGTATGAAAGAAATAAAGAAAAAAACATTAGAAGTTATGAAAAAAATAGGAAGTATAATATTTTGTATAATAACCTTTCCAATTTGGATTGTTTTAATAATATTAATAATTCGATTTACTAAGGCTTGGGGAGAATCTGAAAATAGGAGTGAAAAAGAATGAAAAGAGTATTAGCAACAATTTTTGAAATATTATCCATTACTATGTTATTCCTTTTTGGACAAATAATTTCAACGGTCAGAGAAACAAGGAAAAGTGTATTATTCATAATCTTATTCGTTTCAATTGGTGTAATACTATGCAAGTTTATTGAGGAGGGAGCAATACGGCTGATGGTGAAATATTATTCTTCTCGTCAAAAGGAAATTTTCTTCGGCTGCTTAACAGTATTAGCATTTTGTATTGTGTTTTTTGGTGCATATGCAATATCACATTGCATATGTAATTCAACGCATCAGGTGCTTGTTCTGGTTTTGGATGCGGTGTTTGCAACAGTATATCATTTGGAAATGAGCACATATTTTGACAAAACTATTGCAAATCATTATAGTACAATAATATTTGCTTTTAAAAATGGTTTTGGTCCAATTCTTGAAGAAATGGATGAGGATGGTTATTTTGATGAGGAAGATGATGAGGAAGCTGAGTACGAAGAAGGAGATTATGAGGATAATGAGTAAATCATATAGTTATATATTGTTTGACCTGGACGGAACCCTTACAGATTCCGGTCCGGGTATTATGAATGGATTTGCATACACAATCAAGGAAATGGGTGGAACAGTAGAAGATAAGGCTCAGCTCAGGAAATTTGTGGGCCCTCCGCTTAAAGACTCATTTGGTCGTGTTCTTGGATATTCTCCAGAGGACACTGAAAAGGCTATAGTGATTTATAGAGATTACTATAACAATAAGGGTGGAGTTTATGAGAACACAGTTTATCCAGGTGTGGAGAAGATGCTTGCAGACCTGAAGGCGGAAGGGAAAAAGCTGATTGTGGCTACTTCGAAAAATGCTTTCTCAACCAATACTGTTCTGGAACATTTTGATCTGAAAAAGTATTTTGACTTTGTGGCAACGGCTGATGATAAACTCCGTCCGCACAAGGCTGATGTGATCAGATATGTATTTGAGCAGTACGAGATAGCAGATAAATCCCAGGTTGTAATGATAGGTGACAGGGAAAATGATATCTCAGCCGCAAATGAGATTGGAATAGATTCTATCGGAGTTCTGTACGGATATGGCGATAGAGAAGAGCTAACTACAGCTGGTGCAACCTATCTGGTGAAAAGCGCAGATGATGTTAAAAATCTGGTGATTTAGAAACATGATTTATTTATGATAAGGCTCATTGTTAATGATACGATGAGCGCGGTAAATCTGCTCCAGAAGAATTACTCTCATAAGCTGATGTGGAAATGTCATTTTGGAGAAACTCAGGTGGAAATTGGCCTTCTTGATGACGGAATTATGTAAACCAAGTGAGCCGCCGATAATGAAGATGAGATGGCTGAATCCATCAAGTCCCCAACTGCTGATCTTGTCAGCCAGCTGTTCACTTGTCAGGTTTTTACCGTCTATTTCAAGAGTGATAACATATGTATCGGTTCCGGCACCAGTGCTGTCTGGAATATATTTAAGAAGCCTTGAGGCTTCTTTTTCTTTTATCTGATC
>CAMNGU010000182.1 GCA_946538525.1 uncultured Lachnospiraceae bacterium | reverse complement strand
TATTATGAATGGTTTTATAGTACAATGATGAGTGGTTAGAAATTGATGGTAAAAAAGTCAAGAAGAAAGATAGGGTAAAATAATGATTTCAACTAGAGGACGCTATGCACTTCGAGTGATGATAGATCTTGCAGAAAATATAAGTGACAGTAATGTTCCGCTGAAGGATATTGCTGAGAGACAGGAGATATCCAAGAAGTATCTTGAAAGCATCGTAAAGAAGCTTGTGGAGGATAAATTGATAATCGGTGCCAGTGGAAAGAATGGTGGATATAAGTTGGCCCGAGAGCCTGAGGACTACAATGTCCTTGAGATTCTCCTTAGTGCTGAAGGATCTCTTTCTTCTGTGGCATGCCTTGCGGATAAGGATTATGACTGTCCTCGAAAGGATAGATGTCAGACACTTCCAATGTGGACTGAATATAATGAGATGATATATTCATTTTGGGAAAATAAGAAACTTAGCGAATTGATTAAAAAATAATAGTTCTAAATAATAATTTGGACTTAAGTGAAGTGTGAGGGGAATTTAATATGGGAAAGTTATGTGTTCTATTTCCGGGGGTTGGATATACGAATTTAAAACCGCTGTTATATTACAGTGGAAAGATAGCAATTCAAGAAGGCTATGAGCTGTTACAGATTGAATACTCAAATCTGCCATCAAAAATATTCGGAGACGAAGAGAAGATGAAAGAGGCATTTTCTATTGCCCTGTCTCAGGCTGAGAGCCAGCTCTCTCAGGTGAAGTGGGAGGATTATGAGGATGTGATTTTTGTCGGAAAGAGTATAGGAACTGTAATAGCTGCTGCAGTAACTGCGTCGAATAATACTTCTATCAAGAATTCATTCCAGAATTCATTAAGGATTTTAGATGAAAAGGGTGTTAAGGTGAGATATATCTATCACACCCCGTTGGAGTATACTTTCAGTTATGCAAAAAGCCATTCAGGGATTGCTTTTTTTGGTGATGCAGATCCTTGGAGTGAAATTGGCAATATAAGAAATGAGGCAGAAAGATTAGGTATCCCTCTTCATATTTATGAAGGAGGAAATCATTCCCTGGAAACGGGAGATGTGAGAAGAGATATTTCGATTCTTGCAGATGTTATGGATAAAGTTTATGACTTTATTACGGAGGAAACCAAATGAGTGGAATGGAATTATTTAAGATAATACAGCTGGTTATGAAGTGCCAGAAAACTGGGAAAAAGGTGAATATTACACTGAGCAGTGGAGATAAGGTTTCAGGTGCGATCACTGAATATACTGGAGAAAAGCTTCTGTTAAGTGTAGATGATGGAGATAATATAGAAATAAAACTTCAGAACATTAGTTTTATTGAAGAGGAAAGAATAGATCTTTCTAGTTTTATGTTACAGAGAGTTGAGCTTATACAGGTTTCTGGAAAGATGCTTGATGCGGTTGTAATTTCCGTTGATGAAGAAAAACTTACTTTGGTCAATGAAGAAGGTCAGGTAGAGGTGGAAATTAATAGTATTGCCAGCATTTCCGCCGGAGATAATAAAGTTATATTGAATGATACTCTGCAGATAGAGGGTGACGGAAAGCAGGTTGCTATAGTAGAGGAAGCATTTGAAGAGCCAAAAGAAGAGGTGGCTAAGCAACAATCAATCACCAGCGTTGAAGAGATTGCTGAGTTGCTCAAAGACTATCCTAAGGGAACCAAGGCTTTTACTGATAAATTGAAAGAACTGCTATTCCATATTCCAGAGGATGACCATGAGCTTTATATAGAAATGTGGAATAAGTATTCTGTATACCTTAAGAGAACACAAAAATATTGTGATATATATATCAAGGCCCGTTTTGGGGCAGCAGGGATTGTACCAAATCCATTTGAAAATGCGGTAATTAGTGCCAACAAGGGTGATGTAAAGAAATTTGTTTCTGACGAAAATTCATTATTTAATATGGGATATACAGAAAATGAAATCGCCAGAATAAAAACAGCGTCTAAAAAAGTTGGATGGGAAAGCGGCTGGTATAAGATTGCATCTAGAGTTTATATGCTTCAGCTCAATAAGAATCGTATTGCTGAAATATATTACGAGGCCGCTCTTTCTATAGCTGATAGAAAAGATGAAGATAGAACTAAGATGATCAATACACTGGCTATCATTAAACCATTGAGCGATAGCAGTGATTATATTAATTTCTTTGATAAATATCGTGAGATATTAAAGGCTAACAAGAATTATGTATTGTCATATGCAAATGCTCTTATAGCTGAAAAGAACTATGTGAGGTTGCAGAGAAACCTGTCACTATTTCATGAAAAGCTGGCTGACAGTCCAACATTTATAAATAAGATTGAAGAAGAGATAAACTTTTACAAGAATATGCCTGATTTTGATATGGCTAGCTTTCCTGTTATCAGTGGTAGGATAAGTGGTAATGTGGAGCTCTATGATAGAGAGAGGGAATTAGTAGAAAAGCTTCCAGATAAAAATGCTCTTAAAACTCTTCTTGAGATGTATTACTTCTTTAAAGAGGAGGATGCTTACTTTGAGCTGGCGGATTATGCGCTATTCTTCATTAAGAATTATGAAAGCCTTATGGTTAAGCTTCTTGAGATGTTGCAGAACACGGATAAGCTGGATGTTGTTTACAGGATTCTTCCTCGGGTTCCTGTCTTTTGGAATGAGGAGGAGCTGGTTAAGAAGTATAAGCTTTATGAGCAGAGTGAAGAATTTATAGAGGCAGAGGCTGCTAAAAAGGCTGAAAATACTGACAACACTGAGGAAACGGAGACAGCAGGAACCAAAGAATCAGCGGAAGTTAGTAGAGATACAACTAGGGAGTTCTTATGCAAGAGATTTAAGAAACACCTGGAATCTTTTGGTGATTTTAAAGAGATAAATGAATTTGAAAATGCAATCATAAATAGTGATCTGGTTACAGCCAAGAGGTGTTTCAATCCGGAATATCTGGCAAATCTAGGTTACAGCGATTATGAGATAGA
>CAMNGU010000181.1 GCA_946538525.1 uncultured Lachnospiraceae bacterium | reverse complement strand
CATTTATCCTGTCCTCCACAATGTTAGATTTCATTTATGAATTATTATCCTTAAGCAAAGATAATTAAAATCTACCATAGTGAAACATCAAAATCAAATAACTGTGAGTATATATGATTTTTCTTTAGGCATTTAAATATTTTTCAAAGAAGTTCTGCATCTTATCGAAAGGAATATAATCATTATCGCCACCATCATAAAGATCTGTATGCACAGCATCAGGAATTATCATTAGCTCCTTGTTGTCAGCATATTTGCTATCTTGGATCATATCCTTATATGCATCCTTTGAAAAATAACATGAATGTGCTTTTTCACCATGAATCAGAAGAACTGCACTTCTAATCTCATTGCTGTACTGAAGTATAGGCTGGTTAACAAAGGACTCACATCCGATTACATTCCATCCACCATTTGAATTAAGACTTCTGGCATGATAACCTCTGTCAGTCTTGTAATAATCATAATAATCTTTAACAAAAAATGGAGCATCTTCAGGAAGCGGATCCACAACTCCACCACCAAGCTTATATTCTCCTGACTTCAAATCTTCAAGTCTCTGAGCGCACATAGCAGCTCTTTTTTGATATCTCGCTTCTTCACTGTCTTCCGAATCGAAATATCCCTTTGCATTTACTCTAGTCATATCATACATAGTTGATGCAACTGTCGCTTTAATTCGTGTATCAAGTGCTGCAGTATTTATAGCCATACCACCCCAACCACAGATACCTATTATTCCAATTTTATCAGGATCGACCTTCTCATTCAGAGAAAGGAAATCAACAGCAGCCATAAAATCCTCTGTATTAATATCAGGAGATGCCATATATCTTACATTTCCACCACTCTCTCCGGTAAACGAAGGATCAAAAGCTATAGTTAGAAAACCTCTTTCCGCCATAGTCTGCGCATACAGTCCTGAACACTGTTCCTTAACTGCACCAAACGGTCCTGAGACTGCTATGGCAGGAAGTTTTCCCTGTGCATCCTTTGGTACATACATATCTGCAGCAAGTGTAATACCATACCTATTCACAAATGTAACCTTGCTATGCTCTACCTTATCACTCTTAGAAAATGTTTTATCCCACTCTGTTACTAATGTAAGTTCTTCTTTCTTGATCATCTTTCTTCTCCTTTTTATATTCATATTTTACTTTTTATTCTAAAACTAGCGTTATCGTAACATCTCCATTTCCCAATAACTTTTCAAGTTCTTTCTGTGAAAGATTTATCTTTCCCAGTTTTGTATAACTCCAGGAATTACTTCCGTAAAAAACAACCAGTTGATTGCCGGAATAAAGCACTATGTCACCGGATTGTGTTGTCATCTGAACATCATTTCTAGATATACTCTGTCCTATGGAGCCAACCTGCTCAAATCCTCCATACATTGACATTGATATCGAAAGTCCTGACTCTGCCAGTTTATTTAATTCTTTGATTGAATCGTTATCTTCCCAAGTCACATCAACACTTGTGTCACCTATCTTCATCACCATATTCTGTTCTTCATTCTTTTTTATTTCGTTACTCACTTTGGTTTCTTTATTCGATTCTATTTCGTCATTCACTTTTGTTTCTCCCCCTACAACATCCTCTGAATCTGTCACTTTTTCTTCTACTATATTTTCTTCATTTACTGACATATTATCATCTGGTGAATTTGCACATGCAGATAAAACAATACTCAGCATTAGCATCATTAAACTTAAAAATATAGTTTTAGTAATTGATAATTTTTGTTTATATTTTTTTAATCTCTTCATCAGTTGATTCTTTCTTCCGGACATTAATATATTTCCTTTTCAACCTGTCTGATCAGCATATCGATTCTGTCAACCCTTCTCTGACTTTCATGCATCTCATCCACAAGACCACATCGACATTTTTTCAGATACCGGATCAGCTCTTCTCTTTGCCCTGTTTCATATAGTTTTATAGCAACATCCCCATATTCATTTTTGCACCCTAGATTTGATAAATCCTTTATCATATTTTTCAGTTCCACAACATATCCTCCATGAATACAGTGTAATCTATTGACAAAGATCTCGCTAATGAATAATATAAATATCATGATATTCCGTTTAGGAATATCATATATAATAGATTGAGTATTATTTATATCTATACTTTTTTATTTATGAATACATAAGAATAAGCGATATGTGATGCAAACATACAAGGAGACTTCAATGGAAATAAAAAACTTACGCTACTTTCTTGCAGTAGCCAGAGAGGAAAATATGTCACACGCTGCAGAGATACTGCATGTTACTCAGCCAACCTTATCTAAAGCCTTAAAGTCTCTTGAGGAAGAACTTGGCAAGAAGCTTTTTACAAGGCACAGCTTCTCCATAAAACTTACAGATGAAGGAATGCTCCTCAGAAACAGAGCCGAAGATCTTGTTGCTATGGCAGATAAAATTGAACAGGAATTTATTTCCCTGGATGATATCACAGGCGGTGACATATATTTCGGTTTAGCAGAATCCTATCAGATACGACTCCTTGCCCGAGAGATTAAAAAGCTTAAAGACCTCTATCCTTCTTTCACATATCACATCACAAGCGGAGATACTGAACAGGTAACAGAAAAACTTGATAAAGGAATTCTTGACTTTGCCGTAATCTGTGAAATTCCTAATACAGATAAATATGAATATGTTACATTTCCAGCTTCAGACCGCTGGGGCGTCGTAATGCTAAAAGAGCATCCGCTTGCAAAGAAAAAGAGCATTAAAGCAACTGACCTTATAGGCCAGCCACTCTACTGCTCTGAGCAAAGCTGGAATATTGAAATACCTGAATGGGCCGGAGAAAACTTTTCCAAGCTACACCTCGAGGGCTCCTTCAGACTATCTTATAATGCATCCATGTTTGCAAAAGAAGGATTGGGCCTTCTGCTTACATTTGAACATCTCATTGACTGCTCTGAAGAAAGTGATCTTGTATTCAGACCCCTTTATCCAAAGCAGGAAACAAAGCTTTATCTTATCTGGAATAAATATCAGACATTTACACCTATAGCTGAGAAGTTCCTTAATCAAATTAAAGAATCCTTCATGTAAGAAAATAACTATAATCGATTAAAAATGCATCCCCGCATAGAAGAAAGAGCAAATTACAAGAATCTCTACTATCACTTCGAGCCCTCCAA
>CAMNGU010000180.1 GCA_946538525.1 uncultured Lachnospiraceae bacterium | reverse complement strand
CAATCCGTATGTCATATGGTGTCAAAAGGTACTTTTGACACCCACATCATATAATAGGAGTAATAAATTTGGATAAAATTTCCCGTATAAAAGAATTAGTCGAAATACTTAATAAAGCATCAAAAGCTTACTACTCAGATAATGTAGAGATAATGAGTAACTTTGAATATGACAAGCTTTATGACGAGTTACTTGCCCTTGAGGCTGAGACAGGAACTATTCTTGCAAATAGCCCAACTCAGCAGGTTGGCTATGAAGTAGTAAGTGAACTTCCAAAGGAGAAACATCCTGCACGAATGCTTTCTCTGGATAAGACCAAGGAAGTTGATGCATTGGTAAGCTGGCTGGGAGACCATAAGGGACTTCTTTCCTGGAAAATGGATGGCCTTACAGTAGTTCTTACCTATGAAGACGGAGCTCTCATAAAGGCAGTTACCAGAGGAAATGGAGAAATAGGCGAGGTAATAACCAATAATGCCAAGACATTTGTCAATATCCCTCGTTCCATAAGCTACAAGGGAAGACTTACCATCAGAGGTGAAGCAATAATCACCTACTCAGATTTTGAAAAGATAAATGAATCTATAGAGGATGTGGATTCAAAGTACAAGAACCCTCGTAACCTTTGCAGTGGCTCTGTTCGTCAGCTGAACAGCCGTATTACTGCAGAAAGATCTGTAAGATTCTACGCATTTTCCATGGTTGAACCTGAAGATGCAGAGCTTATGAATTTATTTGAAAATAGCTTCGAGAAAAGGTTTGAATATCTTAAGAATCTTGGTTTCGATGTGGTTGAATATAAAGAGGTATATGCTGAAACGCTTCCTGATATGGTTAAGTGGTTTTCAGACAAGATTCCAAGCAATGACTTTCCGACTGATGGTCTGGTCCTCAGTTTTGATGATACAGCCTATGGAAAGAGCCTTGGTACTACAGCTAAGTTCCCAAGGGACGCAATAGCATTTAAATGGGCAGACGAAGAGGCGGAGACCACTCTTCGTGAGATTGAGTGGAGCCCATCCAGAACCGGACTTATCAATCCGGTTGCTATCTTTGATACTGTTGATCTGGAGGGCACAGATGTGAGCCGTGCCAGCCTGCATAACATCAGTTATGTGGAAGATATGGAACTGGGAATAGGCGACAAGATTAAAGTTTATAAAGCGAACATGATCATTCCGCAGATATCGGTGAACCTTACCAAGTCAGGTTCCTTTGAAATTCCTGATAAGTGTCCGGCATGTAGCGGAGCTACAGAGATAAAAAATGAAAATGGAACCAAGACCCTGGTGTGTGTTAATCCGGAATGTCCTGCCAAGAATATAAAGCTTTTCTCTTTATTTGTTTCCAGGAATGCCATGAATATTGATGGAATGTCCGAAGCAACTCTTGAGAAGTTTATTGATGCTGGAATTCTTCATAGTCTTTCTGATCTATATCATCTAAGTGATCATAAAGAGAAGATTGTGAATATGGAAGGATTTGGTGAAACTTCTTATGAAAATATGATCAAAGCTATCGAGGCATCACGAAAGGCTGATATGGCCGGATTTCTGTATGGACTGGGAATTGCGGGATTCGGTGTTGCAAATGCAAAACTGATCGTAAAGTCTTATAAGAGTGACATCAGTGCTATAATGAATGCCAGAGCTGAGGATTTAGTTGAGATAGATCAGGTTGGAGATGTGCTGGCTAGAGACTTTGTGGCTTACTTCGCGGATGAGAAAAAGAGAGGAGAAGTTGAGAAACTTCTAAATGAGATAGAATTTGTTATAGAAGAGAATTCAGCTGAACAGGATCTTGAAGGAATGACCTTTGTTATAACCGGTTCTCTTGAAACATATCCGAACCGTGATGCTCTGAAGAAAGAGATTGAGGATAGAGGAGGTAAGGTGGCTGGTTCAGTTAGTGCCAAGACCAGTTGTCTCATCAATAATGATATCAGTTCAAACTCTTCAAAGAATAAGAAGGCGAAGAGCCTTGGAATTCCGATAATTTCTGAAGAGATGTTCAAGAATAAGCAGTTTACATAATGTGATTAATTATTAGAGTTTCATAAATGAAATATCAAAAGATAAAATAAAAAAGTAATCGAGGAAAAATTAAAATGCCAATTAGAATTGCTAATGATTTACCTGTAAAACAAATACTAGAAGAAGAAAACATATTTGTAATGGACGAAAATAGGGCAACAACACAGGATATTCGTCCAATTGATATTTTGATACTTAATCTAATGCCTCTTAAAGAGGACACAGAGCTTCAGCTCTTAAGAAGTTTATCAAATACCCCATTACAAGTTAACATAACATTTGTTAGAACAGTATCACACGAGTCAAAGCATACTTCAAGGGAACATTTGGAGAAGTTTTATTCCAGCTTCAAAGAAGTAAGAAAGCGCAAATGGGATGGTATGATAATTACTGGTGCACCAGTTGAGAAGATGAAATTTGAAGAGGTAGAATATTGGGAAGAACTTACAAAGATTATGGACTGGGCAGATCAAAATGTAACTTCAACATTTCATATATGTTGGGGCGCTCAGGCGGGGCTGTATTATCATTACGGAATCAATAAGTACGAGCTGCCTAAGAAACTCTCAGGTATCTACGAGCATCATACAATGCATAAGAGTCAGGAACTAGTTCGTGGGTTTGATGATACATTCCTTGCTCCACATAGTCGTTATACAGGCATCGACGCAGTAGCAGTGCGAAATGATCCTAATCTGGTTATACTTGCTGACTCAGTTATATGTGGACCTTATATTATAGTTGGTGATGGAGGAAAGCATATATTTGTAACTGGGCATCCTGAATATGATACACTTACTTTGAATCAGGAATATCATAGAGATCTTGGTAAAGGTATTGAGCCGGATATTCCAGTGAATTATTATCCAGATGACGATCCTAATAGACCGCCGGTTAAGTCCTGGCGTTGCCATGCAAATACGCTTTATACGAACTGGTTGAACTACTATGTTTACCAGAGTACGCCGTATGACTGGACAGCAAGAAGTACTGACAACGAGTGATTATAAGAATATAGCTAAGAATAAAGCCAAGAATAAAGCTAAGAATAAAGTAAAGAACAAAGCCAAGAACAAAGTCAAGAATAAAGTAAAGAACAAAGTTAAGCGTTATAGTTTGAATATACTGTAACAT
>CAMNGU010000179.1 GCA_946538525.1 uncultured Lachnospiraceae bacterium | reverse complement strand
ATAAAATCATTGTAGTAGGAAACTGCGTTCCCTATTATATAAAAAACGCTCCGCTGAGGATGCGTCTCGGCGCGTTAGGTAGATAGTTGCCTGCGGCAACACGCGCCTCGCGCGGAGAGTGTCGCAAGGCGACACTCTTTGTTCTTGACAAAAGAATAAGACTGTTACATAATATATCAAAATGATATATATCAAAACGATATGTTGAAGAGAGAAGGAGCGTGGAGTTTATGAGGCAAAAAGTGAGAAAGTGTTTACTGTTGATCTCGTTTCTGGCTTTTCCTATTACTATATGGTATTTTTCTCCATATCTTATAATCAATGCGGCTATGGAGCATATAATTAACGGAAGTTTTATTGTATTCTGTTTGATGCTTATATTATCGATGTTCTTGGGGAGAGTGTGGTGCGGTTATCTTTGTCCAGCTGGCGGTCTTCAGGAATGTGCCATGAGGGTTAAGGATGATCCGGCAAAACAGGGGAAGAGAGATAAAATTAAATATGTTATCTGGACTTTGTGGATAGTAACTGTGATAGTAACATTCATATGCGGGAAAAATGATGTGACAATTAATCCTTTTTATATGACTGACCATGGCATTTCAGTTTCGAGCATTTATAACTATGTGATATACTATGGAGTAGTTATGCTGTTAGTTTTTCCGGCGTTAATTCATGGTAGGAGAGCTGCCTGTCATTATATCTGCTGGATGGCACCATTCATGGTGATCGGAAGTTCGATTGGAAGACTTCTTCATCTGCCTCAGCTTCATATCGAGGTTGAAAAGGATAAATGTGTCGGTTGCGGAATGTGTAATAAGGCTTGTTCAATGGGACTAGATGTAAGGCAGATGGTAGTTGATAGCAGCATTTTAAAAAGTACAGAATGTATACAGTGTGGAGCCTGCGTGGATGGCTGTCCTAAGAAGGCTCTATCATATAAATGGACTTGGAGAAGATGAAAAATGGCTAAAGACAGAAAGATAGATGTTGTGATACTTGGACTTCTCGCACATGAGGATCTTACAGGATACGATATAAAGAAACAGATAGATGGTGCGATCAGCTTTTTCTGGAAAGGAAGCTTTGGAAGTATTTATCCTGCACTAAGTGATATGGAAAAGCAGGGACTTGTAAAGCGTAAGAAAGCGGATGTTACCAGCGGCCGTGAGAAGATATTTTACCAGATAACCAAGAAGGGTAAGGATACTCTTAAGACATGGTTAAATGATGAGAAGGCAACAAATGATCTCAAGTATGAGACGCTTCTTAAAATGTACTTTGGTGGTTCAGAAGATAGAAGTGTGACGATCCGAAATATCGAAATCTTTGAGGAACAGGTTAAGGGTAATCTTGAGTTACTTAAGATCTATAAGGAGAATCTGGAAAAGGTGCTGGATCAGGAGGACCATCTCCATTTTTATCTGACAGTTATGTTTGGGATTGAGACTTATGAAGCGTATCTGAGATGGTGCAATAAGGCTAAGAAGATTTTGAAGGAGAAATAAGATGAGTACAGCTATAGTATATTATTCTATGCTTGGAAATAGTGAGATGATTGCAGAGAAGATGGCTTTAAAGCTTGGCGCAGATGTGATCAGAATTGAACCTGATAAGGCATATCCGGACAAGGGTGCGAAGAAGTTTCTGTGGGGCGGAAAGAGTGCTGTGATGGGTGAACAGCCTGTATTAAAGCCATATGAATTTGATCCAGATAAATATGATAGTATCATCATTGGATTCCCTGTATGGGCGAGCCGTCCGGCTCCTCCAATATGTACTTTCCTCAGCAATCAGAAGGATAAAATGAGTGGAAAGAAGATATTCGTATTTGCCTGCCAGAGTGGTAATGGTGCAGAGAAGGCTTTTGATAGGATTAAGAAGATGATCGGGATAGAGAAATTTGCGGGAGAAATGATTTTTATTGATCCGAAGATGAGAGTGAATACTGATAATGATATAAAGATTGATTCGTTTTGTGAGAATATAGTTGGTTAATTGGATGAAAAGAGTTATATCTCAAAGTAGATATAATGAAGAATAATTATGATATAAGTGTAGGATAGAAGAGAAAAAAATAAGTTGTATAGATGATGATTAACAATAGAGGTACTAATGAAAAAAATAATTTTGTTTGGATGTTTTTTAGTGATAATGGGTTTATTGACTTCTTGTGGGAATAAAACTATGAAAAATCAGGTGGAAGGGGAACTGATTAAGGACTTTGTAGATGATGAAAAAAAGGGGATTATTCCTACAGCGCTTTTTAAAGTTGATGAGGATTATATTTTTAATATGTATCCACTCGGGCTTTCTGAAAGCAATTTAATGAAAACCAATGATTTTAACCATTTTGATAGAATAAATAAAAATAATGCGGGTTTTATGTTCTATAATTATGCAGAGTTATTTGGGGACAAAATATGTTGGATGGAATCAGTAAACGATAAAAACTTCGATTATGAAGGAATTGTTTATTCAGTAAAAGATGATACTATGTATTCGTGTGTACAATTGAAAGAAGAGGAATCAATTACACCGTATATGAGTGGGGGATATAGTGATTGCTTTTATTATATTAAAAAAAATAAAGAGGACACTGTTGAAATACACGAATTTAACTATTTGACAAGTGAGGATTCAATAATTTATAAGGCTCCATTTTATGATAACAAGGATTATTCGATTAAAGTAAAAGAAAACTTATTGATTGCGTTAATACCTAATGAATCGGGAACGATGGAGATTTTAAAACTAAATCTTGATGAATATTCTCAAGAATTAATAGATGTACCATCTGAGCTAGATAATCCAGTCTATGTTGATTATGATAATAAAAATAATAAGTATGCTATTTATGAAGAAAAAGATAATTGTAATAAAGTGTTTATTTATGATATAAAAACCGGCGAATGTGAATTAGTATATGAATTCCCGCCTAAATACAAAGCAGAAAGCTCGAGAATAGAAATAAAAGATAATAAAATACTATGGATTAATAGGAAGTATAATATTGGAGGAGGATACCTAAAATATTATAGTACAATGATCTATGATATTGATTCAAAAAGAATAACGGAATTAAAAGGGGCGTTCAATTATAATTTCATAAATGAAAATGAAATGATATATTTTGTTTATCCTGAAGTAGATAATGTATATAAAGTAGATATGTATAAATATAACTGGCTACAATAGATAAGCTGAAACATTAGG
>CAMNGU010000178.1 GCA_946538525.1 uncultured Lachnospiraceae bacterium | reverse complement strand
CATCAGATAAGTGGTGGTATGGCTCAGAGAGTTGCAATAGCTCGAGCGCTTATAAATGAACCAGAGGTGCTTCTTTTGGATGAGCCTATGGGAGCGCTGGATAATTTTACCAGAGCGGCTCTTCAGGATAAGATTCTTGAGATTAGAGCAAATACTGGAGCTACGATGATACTGGTTACGCATGATATTGATGAGGCTCTTTACCTTTCTGACAGGATTGTAATTATGACTCCTCGTCCTGGAAAAGTAAGTGAAGTCATAAAGGTAAATCTTCATCATCCTCGTCAGAGAAATGCCCAGGATTATACCCGGCTGCGTAACAAACTGTTGGAGAAATTTCATTTGGCTAGTGAGCCGGTAGAGCCAGAATATACTATCTAGTAGGAGAATCAATTACTTAGCTTTTAAGCAATGATCATATATAAATCATAATAGATATTCCTGCGTTATAGAGAGTAACTATAACGCAGGATATTTTTTTGGGATAAGACAGATTTTAACACAGATGCTACACTGTGACTTGCTTAGATAAAGTGCCTGAGATCAGGCAAATAATATGAAAAGAGGTAAGGGATATGAAAAGTAAAATTATTGGAGTGCTTGATATAGTACTAGGTGGTGTAATAGCAATTGGTACCAGAACATTTTTGCATGTTTGTGGAGGTGGTGCTGGCATGAATATGGGTGATAGCATGGGTGGAAATGAGATGAAGATGGCATGTTCAGGTGTGCCAACAGCAAGTCTTATTGCAGGTATTGTTCTTGGAATCATTGGACTTGGACTTATAGTGGCAGGAAATAAGAAAGTGGTTTCGATTCTGCTTGGAGTATTAAATGTAATTACAGGTATTATTGTAATCGGTATTCCAACATTTATTGTGGGTGTATGTGGTGGAGCGCATATGCATTGTCATATGGTGACAAGACCAGCACTTATTATCCTGGGTGTAATTGTAGCTGTGGCTGGAGCGGTAGTTGCAGCACTTGAGTTTTCACGCAGTGAAGAATTTGCTTCATCAGTTGATGCTGAACCTGCAGCTAACTAAGTTTTAAACAGGAGACAATTATAGAATGTCAAATAAGTTAATTTATTCACAAATATCAACTAGAAAGGGAAGAACCTTTGGGATTTCACTGATTGTGGCAGCACTTTCTCTTGTAATGTTTTCAGGTTTCATTATCATTTTCAGTCTTAATAGTGGACTTAGAAGTCTTTCGGATAGAATGGGTGCTGATCTGATGGTGGTTCCATTGGGATATGAGAGTGGGGCTGAAGGAATCCTTATAAAAGGTGAACCAAGTTATTTCTATTTTGATAAGTCGGTACTTGGAGAAATCCAAGAGGCAGATGTTGATGGGATTGAGAAGATGACTGCTCAGTTTTATCTCACATCTTCTAATCAGGGATGCTGTGATATACCTGTTCAGTTTATTGGAATAGATGAGGCAACAGACTTTACTGTACTACCTTGGATTGAAGAAGCTCTTCCAATTGGTGGAGCGGCAAATACCATAGATGGGCGAATAAGACATAGTGGATATTTAAATGATGGAATGCTGGTGGTAGGAAGTGACATAGATGTTCCGGAGGATGGCAGACTACGATTTTTCGATGAGTATTTTGTTGTATCAGCAAAGCTGGAGGAAACGGGAACTGGACTTGATCAGGCTGTATTTTCAAATGTTGCTACCAGCATGAAGCTTTTTGAAGCTGCTAAGAAAAAAGGTTTTAACTTTACCGATAACATAGATCCGGAGAATTCTATATCCTCCATAATGATTAAGGTGAAGGATGGTACTACACCAGAGGATGTAAAACATGATTTAAGATCAAAGATAGACGGACTTCAGATTATTGAAACAAGGTCATTATCAAATAGCATTAGAGACAGCTTATCAGGTTTTGTTATTCTTCTATATGTCTTGATATTAATGCTTCTGGTGCTTACACTCATAATCCTCAGTGTAACCTTCAGACTTTCTGTTAGGGAAAGGGTTCATCAGTTTATGCTTATGAGAACTGTAGGTGCAACTAAGAAACAGGTAAATAAGCTGATTTTGAAAGAGGCACTTTTTGTTAGCTTTATAGGAGCAGCTGTGGGAATACTTGTTGCAGCAATAGGGATATTTCCTTTTGCTGATGCCATAAGTCTTGCAGTGTCTATACCATTTCTCCTGCCTAATCTTTGGGTGATACTTACTTTCGTTATTTTGACACTTATTATCGGAACTTTGTCGGGACCATTAAGTGCAATAGCTTCTATGAAGAGTATAAGCAGGATAAGTGTCTATGATGCGGGAAGACTGTAGTTTGGTTAAGAGTCAGAAATAGAATTAGGAATATACGAATAGAGAGATTGAAGCTATGGGAAGAGTGATTCTAAATGCAGAAAATATAACCAAGATATATTCAAATAGAAGAGGTGATAATACTGTTCTTGATGGATTTTCACTTAAGATAGAAGAAGGAAAATTCTATGCCATTGAAGGAGAGTCTGGAAGTGGAAAATCCACGCTGCTGAGTATTTTGTCGGGCTTACAAAAACCTGATGGTGGTGTTGTTGAATATATGCCAGATGATATGAAAGAAGATAAGAAAGAAAAAAAATCATTTACTATTAGTGAGATGAATGATGATGAACTTACCAGGCTTAGGAGACATGATATAGTTTATGTTCCTCAGTCTCAGGAGGTTCTACCTAATCTAAATGTTATTGATAATATCCGTCTTGTGGACTGCTTTGAAGAATATTCTTCTAAAGAAGCTGCTCCTAAATATTCTGAATCAAGATATCCTAGAAATCATGAACTGGAAAATATCAGCAGACTTTCTTTGATACTGGATCAGCTTGGTATATCGGATTTAGGAAAAGAATACCCGTCAGTACTTTCAGGAGGAGAACTTCGTAGACTTTGTATCGCAAGAACTCTCTATGCAGATCCTAAGATAATACTTGCTGATGAACCAACAAATGATCTGGATAAGGATAACAGAGATAAGCTTAGAACCATTTTCAGAGATATTGCAGATAAAGGAGTTGCAGTAGTTATTGTTACTCATGATGCAGATCTGGCAGAAGAGGCAGATGAGAGAATTAGACTTTAAACTTTTAAATGGATTTATAGCTAAAGACTATAAGTAATTATATCTTTTCGAGATTAGACAGCTGATAAATGCTGGTGTATTATCAGCCTAGAAAAATAAAGATAAGGAGATACCAGTTAAAGATGAAAAAGAAATTTG
>CAMNGU010000177.1 GCA_946538525.1 uncultured Lachnospiraceae bacterium | reverse complement strand
AATTCATTAAAAACTATAAAACAAAATGGGTTACAGAAGAGTTCACATGAATAAATCACATACTATTCTTAAAAAACTTCATGGGGTTAGAAAGCATATAGGGCTTGTATTGGCTATATGTCTTATTTTTATGTGTTCTACTTACTATGCTCCGGTTTCTGACGCTATGACTCTGGAAGATGAGCGAAAAGATTATGAGGATGAGAAGAGTAAAGCCGAGGCCTATAAGAATACTGCAGAGCAATTAGTTGAGGATATTCAGGAAGTAAATGAGCAGATAAATGAACAGGCAAAACTTATAGAGCAGGAAAATGCGGCTCTTGCTGCCATAGATAAAGAGATTGAATCTTCTGAACAGGATATTCAGGCAGTGGAGGATAGGATTACAGAAAAGAGAGAAGAACTGTCAAATGTTATTAGTCTCATTTACGAGAATTCCATATACCAGGATCAGGTGACTGAAATAGTTAAGGCTGATGACATGTTTGATATTATCGATAAGGAAGAATATACCAACAGTCTTACACAGTATATTAATACAAAAATCTCTGAACTTGAGGAAGTGGAGGACGATAAATTTGATAAGAATCAGGAACTTCAGTTGCTTAAGGATGATAGAGAGGAACAGCTGGAAAAGTATCAGGTGCAGCAGGCTGCCATGGGAGAACAGATAGCTGAACTGACAGAGCTTATGGAAGAAGCAAAGGCAAAGGCGGAGAGTGCTGAGGAATTTGCTTCACAGCTGAAAGAAAAGGTTGACGAGCTGGAAGCTAAGGAGAGAGAACTTCTTAGCTCTAGAAAATATAGTGGAGAGTCTAGCAATGTGGTATATGATGGCGATGGAACGGATTATTACTATACCACAGCCTACCCATATACAGAGGAAGAACTTACTATGCTGGCAGGAATCATTGAGGCAGAAGCAGGTAGTGTAAGTTATCCGGGAATGATCGCAGTGGGCAGCGTTGTTATGAATAGAGTGGAGAGCCCTAATTTTGATAATACTATTGAGGGCGTTATCTATGCCCCTTATCAGTTTGAACCAGTTTCCATAGGAACCTATGCAGTTATCCTGGCCAGAGGACCGGCCTCTGCCTGCTATCAGGCTGCGCAGGAAGTACTGGAAGGGAAACGAAATGTGCCTAACTTTTACTTCAAAGCTGCATGGTATGCTGAGGCAAATGGAATATCAGGTGTGAATATCGGAGGAAATGTTTTTCATTAGAGATGTTTGAGGGAATAATTGAGACATTAACTGAACAAGAAGTATTGATTGTGACTTTGGATGTGGCTATATTTCTTCAGATTCTTGGCCTCTTTTTTGCTGTGCTTGTTGACCAGTATATTACTAAAGAACAGAGAAAGAGATTTATTATTATTGTTGGGCTTCTAACTGTTTTAATGATAGAGAATCAAGCTGGAGAACTTTTAGATTTGGCGACTACTCCATATTCAATCTATATTTTAGTTAATATATTAGGTTATATCATAAGGCCTATCATCATCATGCTTTTTATAAGAATGGTTGATGATGAAAATAAACAGACTCTTCTATGGGTATTGGTTGGAATAAATTCAATCATCTATATGACAGCACTGTTCTCACCGATAGCTATATCATACAAAAAAGGATATTTTAGCAGGGGACCTTTGGGATATTCCTGCCATGTGATCAGCCTTATACTTATTCTCTGGAACATTGCATTCACATTTTATAAATATAGAGAGAAGATACATAGAGAAGGAATAATTCCTATCTTTGTATCTATAACAATTATCCTGTCGGTATTTGCTGATTCTAGCATGGCATATAATGCTCCGGTTACATTTTTATCCACCACCATGGTTAGTGGATGCGTATTTTACTATGTGTGGCTTCATTTACAGTTTGTAAGAGACCACGAAAATGCTTTAAAGGCTGAACAGAGGATTCAGATAATGATATCTCAGATACAGCCTCATTTCTTATATAATACTTTGTCAACAATCCAGGCACTTTGCCATGCGGATCCGGAAAAGGCAGCAGAAATATCTGAAAAGTTTGGAACCTATCTTAGGCAGAATCTGGATTCTCTTGATCAATCAGATCTGATTCCAATTAATAAAGAGATTGAACATACTAAGATTTATTCTGATATAGAGCAGATAAGATTCCCTAGTATTCAGGTAGTGTATGATGTGGAGGAGGGGGATTTTCTTCTGCCTGCACTTACAATTCAGCCAATGGTGGAAAATGCCATTCGTCATGGAGTGAGAGGAAAAAGGCAGGGGGTTGTAAAGATTACTTCCCGAAAACTGGAAAACTGTTATGAGATAAGAATAGAGGATAATGGTAAGGGCTTTGATGTGGAGACGCTTACTACAATGGAAAATACACATATAGGAATAAGAAATGTTAAAGGGAGAATTGAAAAACTCTGTCACGGCGAATTTAGTATAGAGAGTGTAAAAGATGAGGGTACCTGTGTTATAATTAGAATACCTTTTTCTGTTGAGGAATAAAAATGAGAGCGATTTGTATTGATGATGAAGAATTAATCCTGAATATGACTGTTTCTATGTGTGAACAGCTTCCACAGTTGGATGAGGTTCATGGCTTTTCGGATGCAACAGAGGCGCTGGGATGGATTGATAAGAACATTGTTGATATTGCTCTTCTGGATATAGATATGCCAGAGATAAATGGAATACAGATGGCTATGGAAATTAAAAACCGATATCCAAATGCTTCTATAATATTTATAACCGGTTATTCTGAATATGCTCTTGAAGCATTTCGTCTTCATGCGTCAGGGTATCTTCTTAAGCCAATCAGTAAGGAAAAGCTTGAGAAGGAGATAGAATATGCACTGTTCCGAAAGAATACAAAGCTTCATTCATCAGCTCATATTGCAGTAAGAACATTTGGCGAGTTTGATGTTTTTGTGGATAGAAAGATAGTTAATTTTAGTAGAGCAAAGTCGAAAGAATTTCTGGCCTATCTGGTTGAAAAACAGGGTGATTATATAACCAAAGAAGATGCTGCTCAGGTTCTCTGGGAAGAAGAAAACTATGACCGGGCTAAGCAAAAGCAAATGGATGTTATAGCCCGAAGTCTTTATGCCACACTTGAAGAGTATGGAATCTCCGATATCCTGGAAAAGAAACGAGGGATGATCAGAGTGAAACCTGAGAAAATAGACTGTGACCTATATAGATTTCTTGCAGGAGATGCTGAGATTATAAATAGGTACAGAGGTGAATATATGAATTCCTATTCTTGGGCAAGTATGATGGAAGGATATATAACGAATAAGTTAGATAATAGTGATTCTGAATAATAGTGAGTCAGGTTAGTGTAAAACTAATCGGGCTCATTTTTTTGTTTAATAGCCTGCAAATAAAAAGTCAAGGCTAAATTTATAAAAATTGAAAAATTAAT
>CAMNGU010000176.1 GCA_946538525.1 uncultured Lachnospiraceae bacterium | reverse complement strand
TGTAATTCATTCAATATTTTGGAATGTAAGATGCATTTTTTCACTGTAAGATGCACAATTCTTTGATTATATTTGTTACTCCTCCTGCATTTCGGAGCAGATTCCCCAACTTTCTGGAATTATCGGACAAAGTATCAGAACTTATAATCTTTTCAAATGCCTCCTTTATATGAGCATCATCAAAATCCCTGAAGTCTATTACAATTCCTGCATCTTTATCTGCGACACTCTTTGCATTATATTTTCGTTCAAATACTTTACCCGGAACCATTATCTGTGGAACACCATGAAGTAATCCATCCACTATACTATTCTGTCCACCATGATTGATATAAACTAGTGCTTCGTCCAAAAGCTTCGAGAAATCCCACCTAGGGGCGATATGTATATTACCTATGGTTTCTTCCGGAAGATACGAAGTAGCGAGGTACACTTCATATTTACTTCCCTCAAATGCATCCTTCATCACACTTAAAGTCTTCGTTGCGGAAACAGTTCCATTTCCCATATATACAAGTATCTTATCTCGTTTCTTATCGCTTATATGTGAATCTGCCACAATACCATTAGAAGCTTCAAATTTCATATCTGAACTAGAACTTATAATAGCTTTAAATGTACCACAGTAGCATATGCTATCTTCTTCACCCTTCAATTCTTCAATCGGCTCCAGTTCTCGAATGCTTGGGCAAAACCTCTTATCAGCCCAGTCAAAAAGCTGAAGTGCAGAATCTACACTTGGAAGTTCTAATTCTTTTAGTAATTTATTCAAACCTTTTGATAGCTTCGAATCATGTGCATACTCATGCTGTGTTGGATAACTAACCGTTGTATAAAGTGGTATCTCTTCTTTTTTTGCTGCAACAATTGCCGATATATTAAACTCTGAATAAACTATATCCGGATTATATTCATGAATTGCCCGCCTGATCGACTCCACACTTTTCTTTAGATATTTATAATCCAGATTACCTGTGAACTGAAGTACCTGATCAAAAGAATTAACAGTCTTTTTTGATGTGATACCAAGTCTCTGTGCTATAGGAAAAGTCCTGGTGGCTATAGGCTTCGGAAGCCCCATAGGCATCGGTATATCAAGGAAGTAATTCTTCACGCTATCTATATTCTTATAATTTACATCCTCTGCTCTGCAGGTAGCTACATTTATCCCAGCAGACATTAGTCCTTCTACAAGCTGCTTACACCTGGAAGATGGGCCTGCTGTTTCAGCCATCGCTGCCATAGGTACTATTAAGATTTTGCCTTCTGTACTCAAGTGGTGTCACTCCATACATTTTCTTAAAAACTGTTCCAAATTTACCCTGATTCTCATATCCGGATGCAGCTGCAATCTCCGCAATACTTTGCTTTGTTGTACGAAGTGAATTTGCTGCAATATCCATTCGATATTTCTGAATATATTTATGTATAGTATCTCCGTACACTATACTAAAATACTTATTAAGTGACACGACACTGATACCATATTTCTCAGAAAATCCTTCGGCCGTTATCAGTTTTTCAGGATGTTCCACGATCTCATTTCTAATCTCATTCACTATCTCCCTCTGCCCCTTAGTGAGATAAAACTTCTTCTCATCAAAAGCCACATGTCCAGTTCTGATAAGATTATTAATTCTTAGGATCATCAGAAGAAGCGAGGTATTATCAACAGTATCAGATCTCATCAAACCGACAAGTTCCTCTTCAGCAATCTTTAGAGTATCCGATACATTTCCTATGGAAAAATCAGCATCATCATCATACCTTTTCTGCATAGAATCAATATCAAGTCCCAGACTGGTCAGGTACTTCTTCTCTTCGTCTCCAATCTCGTCGAGACGAAATGCTATCTCTACACATTCATACTCTTCGCCATGAAAATCAAAATTCTTTTTCTTATATTTTCTACTTTCCTGGCAGAGAACTCCTGGACGGGAAAATGCATATCTCCCATCATTTGTATAAAGCTCGCATCTACCTTTTCTGCAATAATGAAATACTGAGACTTTCATTTCCTCGTCTCTTCCATTCATATCATCAAGCTTCTCAAGTCCCTTTATATTTCCGTACATTACACTGATGCCAGGATATGGTTCTGCAAACGAATACACCCAGTTCTCATCTTCCGACCGACCATTTTTCTTAAGCCTTATTTCAACCACAGTATCAGCTCTGCTCACAATGTCGAAGTTCGCTTCAAAGTAACTGAGAAAAGATTCCAGAAAACCAGGTGATAGATTAGTCACATAGTTATATAGTCTTGGAATGCCCTTTATCTTATCTAGTATTTTTTGAATATCTTTTTCTTTTTCAAATATATCCATACATATACACTTTCTTTACGATTTGCAGCACTTCACACGTACATACAAAGTAAGTATAACATATACATTTATCTAATGTACCCTAGCCACTCATAAAATTATCATTGAGTATATCCAGGATAATAATGCTGCCAAAACTGGATATCCAACAATCGTACCAACCCATTTTTTTATCAATGCTGATTTTGGAATATACGGCATCAGATCTTCTGTTCCCGGAATAAGCCAGGCTTTAGTATGTCCAACCCAATACCAGTCAATAAAGATTCGGTCAAAAGCACCACCTATCCAAAAAATAATAGTCAGCTGAATAAATCCTTTCACAAATGAATCTGCACCATTTATTAGAAACACAGCCATAGGCATTAAAAAGATCATATAAATCCACAGTGGAGCTCCTGATAACATTAGGTTCTTCTTAATTTCTTTTTGGGTTATGAGTCCTAATTCTACGACCCGATCCTTTACATCCTGCTCATAAAAATGAACTCCTCCAACCGCGCCATTTTGAATATCAATAACGCAAATCATCAGTAATACAAACGAAAATATCAATCCCTCAAAAATAGTTAATACCATAATGATACTCCTTTTTTATTATAGAATCAGTGTTTGTTATATAACAATTTAAATATGGCATATCCATTTTTATATTTCTTCTCCGTTTATATATTTTTGCTCCATTTTTAAATTGAATACTTTTATTGGTTTTTAATAAATGCAATAAGGCTGCCGAACGAATCGACAGCCTTACGAATAACCCCTCATATATCCAGTTTTCTTATAATGCTTCTATAACAGCTTTCTTAACCTCTTCCATATCATCTGTAGGTTCGAAACGAGCTATAACATTTCCTTTTCTATCAATAAGGAACTTTGTGAAATTCCATTTGATATAAGCCTTGTCACCATACTTCTTGTTATTAGCATTTGCAAACTTCTCAAGAGCTGCATTCTTAATACCTTTACCAAAACCTGCAAATGGCTTCTCTGTCGCAAGATATTCGAAGAGCGGAATGGCACCATCACCATTTACTTCAATCTTTGCAAATCTAGGAAACTCTGTTCCGAACTTCATTGTACAGAACTCATTTATCTTATCATCTGACTCTGGAGCCTGACCCGCAAACTGGTTGC
>CAMNGU010000175.1 GCA_946538525.1 uncultured Lachnospiraceae bacterium | reverse complement strand
AAATGATATCGCGGAATTTAAGAAGCATGATGAAACAAGTTTAGATAGAAGAGACGAGATTTCAACTTATCTTGAAACCATAAACTATGCTTTAGCTGAATCCTTTAAGGATGATAGTTTAAAAGAATCAGATATAAAAGAATCAAAAACAAAAGATTCAGATTCAAACGAAGTTATAAATGAGATAATAAAAATTCGTGATCAGATTACAAGTAAAATGAAGATGATCACATATTATGTAGATGCATTTGAAATCTATGAATATATTCTCCAAAGAAAAGAACCTGCAATATCTAACACAATAAATGAGGAGATTGATATAGATGATCTTGTGGAGAGAATGTATACCTATGTATTTTCAGATGATGATAAGATGGTTATCAATGTGAAGATTCAGGGCTTTATTGCCCAGCTTCCTGTTAGAATGACAAAGAATCATTTCTATGATGTTCTGGGTAATTCTCTAGCAATTTATAGAGGCAGTGAGAAGAAGACTTTTGATAACTATGTAGAAACCATTAAGGATAATGCTCTTATCAATAAACCTGAAAATGCAGCAGAAACATTTCCAAAGATTGATGAAGCCTTTAATGAGCTTAAGGACTTTGATTATAAAACTCTGGATGATGCAACATATAAGCATTTTAACAATATCATTGAGTCATATTCAGATATTATGAGTTCGATAACTTCTGATTATCTTGCACTTATGGAAATCATAAATGATGCTCTTATCGTACTCTATACAAATCATTTCTATAATGCTGACTATCTAAGAGATGATTATAAGACTGCGGCAAGTATTATTATGGATCTTGTAACTTCAGATGATCCTATAGCTATGGAAGCTAAGATCATAGAACAGTTCACTAAGTTGGAAGGAAAGCAGGAAGAGGCTTATGAGACATTAGCTTCTTTAGATGCTAATCTTGATACTCTTAGTCAGGAATATTATGGAGTTTATGGCGAAGAAATGGATCGGAAGTTCGATATTCTTAAGAAAACAGATCTTTTAACATCATCCTCCATGTTTATGGATATAGATCAACCAGAGATAACTGTTGTTGTTGATGAAGCTGACGAAGAATATATTAATCAGGCTAAGGCGGCTCTTATACAGGAGTTTACTGAACTATTTGAAAGAACAGGAAAACTTGAGAGAAGAAGTACTATGGCTAAAGTTCTTTCATATATGCCAGTGTTCTTTAATACAAAGCAGGAGATTAAGGATTATTTCAAATATGCACTTTCGAGCTGTACTGATAAGTCAGAACTTTCAGCTTGCAACGATATTATCACAGAGATTATCATGTATGATTCAGTAGAATAAATTACTAGAAATAAGAGGATTTAAAAGATTAACATATGAAATTTAAAATATCAGAAAAACTATATACTGATTCTGATAGTGACAAGCTCTTTAGAAGAAATATGATCAAGATTAAGTTAAAGAGACCCGTAAATGGGTTATATGTTGTTACTTTGCCTCTTTATGAAGCTGGAATCATGGAGATTTATGATTATAATGAGCTCCTTCAGCCATATTATAGGAAGCTTAAGAAGACAGTAGATATACTTGGCGTTTCCAAAACGCGAGAAGGAGCTAAGCAGCTTACCTGTGACATACTTGAGGATGTTTATTCTGAGTATGGGAAAGCTGATATTAAGACATTTTTTCAAAGCTAATAAAAAGTGAAAATGATATTTAGGCTGGTATTTAACTAAATATCGGCTGATTATGCAAATGAATAAAGGAAGAATAGATGGCGATATTATTAACCATTTTAAAAGTAATAGGTATCATTCTTCTTGTACTTCTTGGAATAATATTACTGGTTTTGTTCCTGGTTCTCTTTACTCCGATAAGTTATCGATTGTCGGCTGTACATAATGAGAATCAGACAAAAGCAAATGTGAAGGTTGGATTCCTTTTTATCAAGGCTTTAGCCGGCTATGAAAAAGGAGTTGGTCTGGATTATAGTGTTAAAGCACTATTTTTCAAAGTGTTTCCAAGATCTGGCAATGAAGACGAATTATCTGATGGTGATGAGTTTGATGCTTTGGAAGAATATCTGGAGCAGCAGGATCAAGTTGATTCTCAAACAGACTCTCAGATAGATCATCAAATGGATTCTCAGGATGACATTCTGGATAGTCCGGATTTTGAGAGTGATATAAAGCCGGATTCTGAAAATGCTGGATTTATAGATCAGTCACTGGATAGTAATACTCCTGGAGTTGATCTGAGTAAACCGGAAAATACGGATGCAGGTATAGAAGATTCAGTACTAGAGGAAAATGTGCCAGAAGAAAATCTTGATAATCAAGATGCTCTCCAAGAAGAAACTTCTGAACAGATTCCTGAAGAAAAAATAGATATAAAAACTAAAATCGGTAATACACTGGATAAAGCATCTGATAAGTATTACGAATTAACCGATAAAGCCGATAAGAAACTGGATGAGGCTGATAGGAAATATAATCAGCTGATGACAAAGATGGATCATGTAATGCAGTTTCTTGACCGTGAATATGTTCAAAGAACCTTGAAGAGATTCTTAAAGGTTATGAAAAGGTTGTTTGGTACAGTAAAACCAAAGAAGAGTAAAGGATATGTTCACTATGGATTAAATTCATCTGCTGATACAGGTATGGTGCTGGGAAAGGTTTCAGCCTTTTATCCACTATATGGCAGATGGCTCACCATCGAACCTGACTTTTATAATAAGGTTATTGAGGGTGATATTGATGTAAAGGGAAGAATATATTTATTCAGAGTTGTTTTCCCTGTATTAGGGATAGCATTAACAAGGGACTTTTGGAGAACCTTTAAACTTGCTAAAAAGATTTAATTTAATTTCAGGGAGGTTAATATGGCTAACGGCAATGATTTCAATTCAACAGTAAATTCATTATTTCAGGGAATGGATGCATTTCTTACATCAAAATCTGTGGTTGGAGAACCAATAAAAGTTGGCGACACAACTATCATTCCTCTTTGTGATGTGAATTTTGGTATAGGAGCAGGTGCTATGGGAGGAAAAAGAACTGATTCTGCTGGTGGCGGAATGGGAGGCAAACTCTCAGCTTCATCTATTATAGTTATTAAAGATGGATATACTCAGATAATTAATGTAAATCAGGATAAAGGCACACTTGGTACAGTACTGGAGATGATTCCAGGTGTTGCTGATAAACTTAAGTCTATCATTAAGAAAGATGGAGTTACTGAAGAAGAAATGAGTGAAATCAGAGATATCGCTGATAATATGGAAGATGAGGAATTCTAGGTATACGGGAGTTCTTTAAAAACGGAGTGGTTCGTAGCCCATACGGTGTCAAAGTCAATTATTTAAAATATAAAAATTCATAAAAAGAAGCCGGTACTATGATATGTGTATCAGCTTCTTTTATATTATTCTATGATTTACTCCGTTATGTTGAATATTTTAATAAATAATGTTAAAATCATTGACGTTGATTTTG
>CAMNGU010000174.1 GCA_946538525.1 uncultured Lachnospiraceae bacterium | reverse complement strand
GAAGATTGAGAAGGTTGATAATAGTGAAAACCATACTGTATTGACTGAAAAAGTGCCTGCTAAAGTGACTGTAAAAGTGAATGTTACAAATACTGGTTCGGTTAAGGCTGATGAAATTGCTGAACTTTACATTGATAAAGACATCGTAGAAAAGGGTGAGAGAGGTCTTAATGAAAATGTAGCAGGTCTTGCTGAATCTATTGCAGCTGACAATCAGCCAGTATACAGTCTTGCAGGTTTTGAAAGGGTTTCACTTAATCCTGGAGAAACGGCTGAGGTTACATTTGAAATAAATGAAAGAGATCTTGAGACTGTTCTTGAGGATGGAACAAGAGTATTCCTTTCAGGAAGTTATAAATTCTTTGTTGGTGGACAACAGCCAGATAAGAGAAGTGAAGAGCTTACCGGAAAGAAATGTTTAGAAGCAAGAATTGATTTATAAAATAATCAAAATAAAATCCAAAAAATCAAAAAATATCCAAAAAAATCAAAAAATATCAAAATAGATAAAATCAACAAAAAAATAAATAAAATATAGAAAGACTTAATTTAAATTTCTATGGTATAATTGTCCTGTTCTTGAAAAAAAGGACATTATAAAGAACGAAAATGATAACAAAACAAAAAATATTAAGAAAGTGGAGGGTATTAAAATGAAGTTCTTTATTGATACTGCTAATGTAGATGACATTAGAAAGGCAAATGACATGGGGGTTATTTGTGGAGTTACAACAAACCCATCTCTTATTGCTAAGGAAGGCAGAGATTTCACAGAGGTTATCAAGGAGATAACATCTATCGTTGATGGACCTATCAGTGGTGAAGTTAAAGCTACTACAGTTGATGCAGAAGGAATGATCAAGGAAGGTCGCGAGATTGCTGCTATTCATCCTAATATGATCGTAAAGATTCCTATGACAGTTGAAGGTCTTAAGGCCGTTAAGGTTCTTTCAGCAGAAGGAATCAAGACAAATGTAACACTTATCTTCTCAGCTAACCAGGCTCTTCTTGCTGCTAGAGCAGGTGCTACATATGTATCACCATTCCTTGGAAGACTTGATGATATCAGTATGCCAGGAATCAATCTTATCGAAGATATCGTACAGATTTTTGAAAACTATGGACTTGAGACAGAAATCATCGCTGCAAGTATTAGAAACACTGTTCATGTAACAGAGTGTGCACTTGCTGGTGCTGATATCGCTACAGTTCCTTATGCTGTAATCGAGCAGATGACAAAGCATCCTCTTACAGATCAGGGTATTGAGAAGTTCCAGGCAGATTATAAGAAAGTTTTCGGCGAGTAAAATAATCAGATAAAAAAATTAGAAAAAAATTAGAAAAATATTAGAAGGATAAGAAAATGAATCAGGATAAGAAGCTTGAATTAAAGAAACAGGCAATAGAGGTTCGTAAGGGAATCGTTACTGCAGTTCATAGTGCAAAGTCTGGACATCCAGGTGGATCACTTTCAGCAGCAGATATGCTTACATATCTCTATTTTGAAGCAATGAATATTGATCCGGCTGATCCAAAGAATCCGGATAGAGACAGATTTGTTCTGTCAAAGGGGCACATCGCTCCAGCACTTTATTCAGTTCTCTCTAACAGAGGTTATTTCCCGACCTCTGATTTAACAACCCTCCGTCACACAGGTTCTTACTTACAGGGTCATCCAGATATGAAGCACATACCAGGAGTTGATATGTCATCTGGATCCCTGGGGCAAGGCCTCTCAGCAGCAGTAGGTATGGCGCTTGCTGCTAAGCTTGACGGAAAGTCATATAGAGTATATGCAATGTGTGGAGATGGAGAAATACAGGAAGGACAGATCTGGGAAGCTTCCATGTTTGCAGGTTTTAGAAAACTTGATAACCTTACAGTTATTGTAGATAATAATAACCTTCAGATTGATGGAGCTATCGATGAGGTATGTTCACCATATCCAATAGCTGAAAAGTTTGCAGCATTTGGATTCAATGTAATTGAGATAAATGGTCATGATTTCGATGAAATCGAAAAGGCTGTTGAAGAAGCTAAGGCTACAACAGGAAAACCAACAGCAATTATTATGTCAACCACAAAGGGTAAAGGAGTTTCGTTTATGGAGAACCAGTGTGGATGGCATGGAAAAGCTCCAAATGATGAAGAGTTTGAGATTGCTATGAAAGAACTTGAGAATCAGGAGGTGGCTGAGTAATGGGTGATACAGTAAAGATAGCTACAAGAGATAGTTACGGTAATGCTTTAGCAGAGCTCGGTAAAGAGAAAGACAACCTTGTTGTTCTCGATGCTGACCTTGCAGCAGCTACAAAGACTGCTACATTTAAGAAAGCATTTCCTGAAAGACATATAGATTGTGGTATTGCTGAAGCAGATATGATGGGTATCGCTGCTGGACTTGCTACTTGTGGCAAGGTTCCATTTGCAAGTACATTTGCAATGTTTGCAGCAGGAAGAGCATTTGAGCAGGTTCGTAACTCAATTGGATATCCTCATCTTAATGTAAAGATTGGTGCAACACATGCTGGTATTTCAGTTGGTGAAGATGGTGCATCTCATCAGTGTAACGAGGATTTAGCTCTTATGAGAACTATTCCTGGAATGACAATCATCAATCCTTCAGATGATATCGAAGCTAAGGCTGCAGTAAGAGCAGCATATGAAATAGATGGACCAGTTTATATGAGATTTGGTCGTCTTGCTGTTCCAGTAATAAATGATAATGCTGATTATAAGTTTGAGGTTGGAAAGGGTGTACTTCTTAAAGATGGTACAGACATTACAATCATCGCTACAGGACTTGAAGTTGGCGAGTCACTTAAGGCTGCTGAAAAGTTAGAAGCAGATGGAATCAGCGTAAGAGTTATCAATATGCATACAATCAAGCCTATAGATAGTGAGATAATCGTTAAGGCTGCTAAAGAGACAAAGAAGATTTTCACAGCTGAGGAGCACTCAATTATCGGTGGCCTTGGTGGAGCAGTAGCAGAGGTTCTTTCAGAGCAGTGCCCGGCACCTCTTTATAGAATTGGTGTTAGAGATACATTTGGCGAGTCAGGCCCAGCTGTAGAACTGCTTCATAAATATAAGCTTGATGCAGATGGCATCTATGAGCAGGTTAAAGCAAATATGTAATAAAACATGTTTGAAAATATACGAAATTAATAATATCAGGAGGTAATTTATTATTATGCAGAATATCCCAGAGGTAAAATTAGGTATAGTTGCAGTTAGTAGAGACTGTTTCCCAATGAGTCTCTCAGAGTCAAGAAGAAAGGCTGTTGTTGCTTCTTACACAAAGAAGTATGGTGACATCTATGAGTGTCCAGTAACAGTTGAAAATGAAGTAGATATGAGAAAGGCTCTTGCTGATGTTAATGCAGCAGGCGTTAATGCTCTTGTTGTTTATCTTGGTAACTTTGGTCCAGAGTCAAGTGAAATCCTTCTTGTTAAGGAATTCCAGGGACCTGCAGCAGTTATCGCAGCAGCAGAGGAAGCTGGAGACAAACTTCTTGATGATAGAGGAGATGCTTACTGTGGTATGCTTAATGCAAGCTACAACCTTAAGCTTCGTA
>CAMNGU010000173.1 GCA_946538525.1 uncultured Lachnospiraceae bacterium | reverse complement strand
GAGCAGATCATCAGAGCTGAAGGTGAGAAGCAGGCAGCTATCACAGTTTCAGAAGGTGAGAAGGAAGCTAAGATTCTTCGTGCTACAGCTGATAAGGAAGCAACAATTCTTGCTGCTGAAGCAAAGAAACAGGCAGCAATTCTTGAAGCACAGGCACAGCGTGAAGCAGCAATTCAGAGAGCTCAAGGTAATGCAGAAGCTATTCGTCAGGTACAGCAGGCAGAAGCAGATGCGGTTAAGATGATGAATGATGCAGCACCTTCACAGAATACAATTGCAATCAAGGGTATCTCGGCATTTGAGAGAGCTTCAGCAGGTCCTGCTAATAAGCTTATCATCCCTTCGGATCTTGCAGGTATTACAGGCCTTGCAACTGCTGTCACAGAAGCAATCAAGACTGGAAAAGAATAAATGCTTGAAATTAAAATAAGTAAAATAATAAAATAAATATTTAAATAAATAATAAAATATATCTAATAAACTAGATAAAACTAGATAAAAAAAGAAAAAAAATAAATCTTATAATAAGAATTTGGTAATAATGACAAAAAATCAGCCTGAAAACTGCCAGTTTTCAAGGCTGATTTTTATTTTTCACAAGTGTCCTTTGTGTAAAATGTATAACTGTCCATAGATTATATGATAAAAACAAGTAAATTTATCCAATTTTTTATTTCAATACTATGTGAAAAGTGTTATAATTATATCGACTTGGTAGTTGGGCAGCTCTCCGCTGTCCTTTGACTCAAGATTAAAGCTATATAAGGAGAGACAGTATGGTAAAGAAGGAAATGATCGCAATGCTTCTTGCTGGTGGCCAGGGCTCCCGACTAGGAGTTCTCACCTCAAAGCTTGCAAAGCCTGCAGTTGCTTTCGGTGGAAAGTACAAGATAATTGACTTCCCTCTTAGTAACTGTATTAACTCAGGAATTGATACCGTTGGTGTACTTACACAGTACAGACCTCTTCGTCTTAATCAGCATATCGGTATTGGTATGCCTTGGGATTTGGATAGAAATTTTGGAGGGGTTACAGTTCTTCCACCTTATGAGAGTACTGAGAATACTTCATGGTACACAGGTACTGCAAATGCTATTTATCAGAACCTGGAATTTATGGAGTATTATAATCCAGAGTATGTCCTTATTCTATCTGGTGATCACATTTACAAGATGGACTATGAGGTAATGCTTGATTTTCACAAGAGCTCTCATGCGGATGTAACAATTGCAACTTATCAGGTTCCTATGGAGGAAGCCAGCAGATTTGGAGTAGTTATTACAGATGACAATAATGTTATTCAGGAGTTTGAGGAGAAGCCTGAGCATCCACGAAGCAATAAAGCTTCAATGGGTATCTATATCTTCAACTGGAAACTTCTCAAAGAAAAACTTATTGAGATGAAGGATGTTCCTTCCTGTGATTTCGGAAAGCATGTTATTCCTTCTTGCCATGAGGAAGGAAGTAAGATAGTAGCTTATGATTATAAGGGCTACTGGAAAGATGTTGGTACTCTTGGTTCTTACTGGGAGGCTAACATGGAACTCGTTGACATTATTCCAGAGTTTAATCTTTATGAAGAATTCTGGAGAATATATACCAAGAGTGACAATCTTCCACCACAGTATATTGCAGCTGGCAGCAATGTTCAAAAGAGTATCGTTGGAGAGGGTACTGAGATATATGGAAATGTTGAAAAGTCTGTCAT
Source organism: uncultured Lachnospiraceae bacterium (assembly GCA_946538525.1). Lineage (GTDB taxonomy): Bacteria > Bacillota > Clostridia > Lachnospirales > Lachnospiraceae > Eubacterium_Q. Next base: position 1,937 of record CAMNGU010000173.1, on the reverse strand, counting down.
CGGATCTGCAGTAAAGATTGGAAAGGGTGCTGTTGTTAAGGATTCTATCATCATGAATAATGTTGAGATTGGTGATGGAGCTATAGTCGACAAGGCTATCCTGGCTGAAGGTGTTAAGATTGGAAAGAATGTAGAGCTTGGTGTAGGTGAACCTGCTGAAAATGAATATAAACCGGCGGTTTATGCATTTGACCTTGTAACTATTGGAGAGAATTCTACTGTTCCTGACAATGTTAAAGTTGGAAAGAATACTGCTATTCTCGGTGAGACCACTGCAGAGGATTATCCAGATGGATTGTTACCTAGTGGCGGTTCAATAATTAGAGAGGCAGGTGAGTAATATGAGAGCTATAGGTATAATTCTGGCAGGTGGTAACAGCAGTCGTATGGGAGATCTTTCAGCTAAGCGTGCTACAGCGGCTATGCCGATGGCAGGTTGTTACAGAGCGATTGATTTCTCTCTCTCGAATATGTCAAACTCACATATTCAAAAGGTTGCAGTCTATACACAGTATAATTCAAGATCTCTAAATGAGCATCTTAACTCATCTAAATGGTGGGATTTTGGAAGAAAGCAGGGTGGACTTTATATATTCACACCTACTATCACAGCTACAAATAGCTATTGGTATAAAGGTACAGCAGATGCGCTGTATCAAAACATTGGATTCCTGAAGGATGCTCACGAGCCATATGTAGTAATTGCATCTGGTGACGGAGTATATAAGATGGATTACAATAAGGTATTGGAAGATCACATTGCTAAGAATGCTGATATCACAATCGTTACTAAAGAGATTCGTGCTGATGAAGACGATATATCAAGATTTGGTGTAGTAAAGGTTGGAGATAATGGCAGGGTTCTGGACTTTGAGGAGAAGCCACTGGTGGCAGAGACAAGTACAGCATCAATAGGAGTGTATGTTGTAAGGCGCCGTCAGCTGATTGAGCTCCTTGAAACCTGTGCTTCTGAAGGTAGAACAGATTTCGTTAAGGACATTCTTATTAGATACAAGAGTGTTAAGAGAATAAATGCATATAGTCTGGATACATACTGGAGAAACATTGGTTCCATTGATTCATATTACAGAACCAATATGGACTTCTTAAAGCCAGAGGTTAGGGATCATTTCTTCCGCACAGCTCCTGGTGTTTATACAAAAGTAGAAGACCTTCCACCAGCTAAGTTTAATGGAGATGCAGTTACATCTAATTCGCTGATTGCAAGTGGATGTATCATCAACGGCTCAGTTGAGAATTCGGTGCTGTTTAAGAAGGTTTATGTAGGAAACAATTGTGTAATCAAGAACTCTATCATTCTGAATGATGTACATATCGGTGATAACTGCTACATCGAGAATTGTATAGTTGAGAGTAGAGATACTATTAAGGCTAATACAGTTCATACTGGTGAAGCAGGAAATCCAAAGATTGTTATCGAGAAGAGCTTCAGATACACACTTTAAGAGAAGGCTATTAATGAGAGAAGAATAAGTTATTTTTGGAGGTTTACGATATGGAAATAACAGATGTAAGAGTTAGACGCGTAGCAAAAGAAGGTAAGATGAGAGCAGTAGTTTCTATTACTATTGATAATGAGTTCGTTATTCATGATATCAAGGTTATAGAGGGTGACAAGGGATTATTTATAGCAATGCCTAGTCGTAAGTCTGCTGATGGTGAGTACAGAGATATTGCTCATCCAATCAATTCTGATACAAGAACGAAGATTCAGGAGCTTATCCTTCAAAAGTATAGCGAAACAGAAGACGATACACAGGAGTAGTACTCAGGGGCTATCGAAAAACTAAATATATAGATCGGGTATATTGATGAATCGATTATCACAATTTAATATTACAATTAAATAAAATTATATAAAATTTTAAGAAGAATATATGATGCGCGGGGAATCTCTTAATGATTTTGCTCTTAAG
>CAMNGU010000172.1 GCA_946538525.1 uncultured Lachnospiraceae bacterium | reverse complement strand
AAAAGATAGAAGAAGATCCAAAGAAACCAAAGCATATCCTTACTGTATGGGGAGTTGGTTACAGATTTGAATAGATTTGATAGAATTTGACTGGCTTAAAAAATTTAAAAGTGATTTGTTAGCTATATGTGGAGGGCTTAATGGATATACAGCGTAAGGTGATTGGTGAAAAGATGATAATACATCTTCCGGAAAGAGTTGATAAAGAAGTTTCTTTGGAATTCGAGAAAGAGATGTATTGTATTCTTAACGCAGGAACAAATTTCAAAACGGTAATTGATGCTTCAAATCTTGAACATATATCGGAATCTGGACTTAGAGTTCTTAAGAAATTAAGACTTGAATTCGGAGATCTTAAGATGATCAATATTAAACCGGAAGTTTTTGAGATTATGAAAGAAAAAGGCTATACAGAATTATACTCATGAGGTATTAAATGAACAGATTCAGAAAAGCGGCAGCAATAATCATAATCACAGAGGTTCTGATAATTATAATTATAAATGTCATTTATTTATCTTTCGTACATGAGTCTGGAAAGTACTACCGTGTAGAAACGGAACGAGTGGTACGAATGTTAGAGAGTGATTCTTCGATTAGAGAGAATCCGGAAGACTTAGATATAAGTGGATTTAGCACTATTATAAGAGTCGGTAACTTTAATTCATCTGAAATCTGTAATAATGATTATGTTGTGGAAGAAGTGGATGGAACTCTATTTAGAATAGAATATAAAGCTGATAAAAATAGTACAGCTTTCCTTCTAATGAATATAGGGATGATGGCTGGGCTGCTTCTAACTGTAGGAGTTTTTATTTATATTGGACAGAAGGTTATAAAGCCATTTGATAAAATGTCGTCTCTTACTCAGGAGCTGGCAAAGGGCAATCTTTCGGCGCCAATCCAAGAAGAAAGAAGCCGCTTCTTTGGTAAATTTCTTTGGGGAATGGATATGCTCCGTGAAAATCTGGAGGACAGTAAGACAAAGAATCTAGAGTATCAAAAAGAAAAGAAGACTATGCTTCTTTCACTATCACATGATATTAAAACTCCGCTATCTGCTATCCAGCTTTATTCTAAAGCGCTTTCAGAAGGGCTTTATGATACAGAAGAGAAGAAGCAGGAAGCCTTGGATGGAATACTTTCAAAGACTGAAGAAATCCGAGGGTATGTTGATGAGATTTATAATCTTTCCCGTGAAGATTTCATGGAACTATCTGTAAATGTAGGTGAAGTTTATCTGAAGGAAGTTATGGATGGTATCACTGCATATTATAAAGATAAGCTTAGTGTAATCCATACAGAATTAGAAGTAGGAGAATATGATAATGCACTCTTGTCAGCTGATAAGGATAGACTTGTTGAATCTCTTCAGAATTTGATGGAAAATGCCATCAAATATGGAGATGGTCGTAAGATTAGCATTTCATTCAGTGAAGAAGAAGATTGTAAGCTGATTACTGTGGAGAATACCGGATGCACTTTAGAAGAAGGAGAGATTAATAATATCTTTGATTCCTTTTATAGAGGGAGCAATAAGGCGGATATTCAGGGGAATGGCCTGGGGTTATATATAGTAAAACAATTAATGACCAAGATGGACGGAGATGTCTTTGCTAGTATAGAGAACGGATATTTTAGGGTTACACTTGTTGTAAGGAAAGTGTAGAAGCTTTTTCTTTAAAACACATCATAGTATTAGAATGGAGATTATTAAAGATTTGAAGAATTCAAAAAGAACATACAAAAAAAGAAATACAAAAAATAGTTCTTCAAAAAAACGATTATCCCCAAAAAGATCATCAAAAAAAAGATCATCCTCAAAAAGAACAATAACAGAAAGTTCTCCGGCAGAAGTGCCATTAAAGGATAGACCTTTAGGTGAAAAAATAGTAATTGGTCTTTGCATATGTATTCTTACAGTTTTTCCTTTTATATTTATAGTAGTTACATTATCAGTTGTTATTTATGTAGGTGTTTCTGAAAAAATAGCCGAAGTGGAACATCATGAAGGAAAAAGAGAATCAAATGAGGAATTATATGGAAAATATCTGTATCTTGACGAGATAGATGAATATTCTTATAGGATTGTTTCAGAAGATGAAGATCCAGAGAAAAGACTTGAATGGGATGAAGAATTTTGTGGTTATTATGATGATCGATCAGATGGTTATGTGTGGTATGATGTGGAAAGAAAAAAATGGAAATACTGGTTTAATGGCATATCAACAGATTATAAAGATTACGGTTGGATGGTATATGAACCAGAGGGATGGAGAATTCAAAAGGATGATGTGGATTGGATAAAACTTCCTGAGAAATATGATAGAAGTATGCTGTGGTATATAAAGCAGGAATAATAAGACTCCTTTGAAAGCAAGCTTTCGCGGAGTCTTTTTTGAATCTGTCAGCATGAACTCATTTTTAACATTTAATGATTGTTTAATAATTTAAGATGTATTATACACCCATAAGATGAAAAAATGTATTTACCATGTGGCCAGTGGTAAGTATTGAATTAATCTGGGGAATCCCAGAAAGAAGTTTAAAGCAGAAGAATAATACGAAAGGAATATGATATGTTTCTAAAAATACTCAAGAAGGATCTGAAGAGAAGTAAGACGATGAATATAATACTTTTTCTCTTTATTATCCTGGCGACGACTTTTGTAGCAAGCGGTCTTAATAATGTAATATCAGTGATAAATGGAATGAATTACTTTCTTGAACAGGCTGTGGGTGAATATAATGATTTCTTTATACTTGCTAATGCCGGAAAAGATGATTCAAAGATGCGAAAGGTTTTGGATGAAGCAAAGGCGATTGATAGTTATGAGGTAGATTCATTTTTTGCATATGATGAATATGTAAAATCTGAAACCGGTAAGAAGTTTGACTGGAACGGAATGATCATGATTGAATCTCCGGAAAGTACATACATAAAGCTCTTTGATAAAGAGAATAATGCTATAACCAAGATTCCTGAAGGACATATCTATCTATCAAAGAAGTTTATGAATAAGTTTAATGTAGAGGATGGAGATAAGATATACCTTACACTTGGTAAAGAAGATAAGGAATATATAGTAGATGGACCGCTTAAGGATGCATTCCTAGGATCAGAGATAACAGGCGGTTACAGATTCTTCATGAATGATGCTGATGCAAAGCAGTATTTTGATTCTGCAGAAGCAGAGAATAAGATGAGTCAGTGTGTATATATTAAGTCTTCCGATATAGAGGCGATTAGCAGTGAGATTGGGGATATGGAAGGGAATGAAGGTGGTTATCCTGTAAGTATGCTGACTCTTACAAGGATAGTTGAACTCATGGTGGCATTTATAATAGTAATACTCAGCATTTGTCTCATTATAGTATCATTTGTTATCCTTAAGTTTTCTATAGGATTTACAATTCAGGATGACTTTAGGGAAATCGGAGTTATGAAGGCTATCGGAATAAGGAACTTTAAAATCAGAACCCTGTATCTTGTAAAATATGTTGCTATGGCTTTTATGGGTGCCATTATCGGACTCCTTATCAGTTTTCCTTTCGGAGGACTTCTTCTTAAAAGTGTTTCTGAAAATATGGTTCTTGGTAATTCATATGGAAATGCAGTTAATATCATAGGCGCTGCTTTAGTATTTACTATCATTTTATGGATGGCATTTGTTTC
>CAMNGU010000171.1 GCA_946538525.1 uncultured Lachnospiraceae bacterium | reverse complement strand
AATTCTCTGTTACCCTCTCCATAGTAACCGTAGTATTCTCAAAGTTTTCTATCTGTCTACGGTAAGAATCCTGAATTTCATATCTTGAGTAGAGAACAACGAAGATCAAGATAGCGGCAATGATGATCACATTAACAAAAATAATTAACGATTTTTTCATATTCTGCTCTCACACCTTATTATATACCTCAAATAATCCCCCAAAAATATGGTCACCCCAACTAGTTTACCCCTTAATACAAATGTATGTTGTACTATTTCAATATACCATAACTGCGGCATGATTAACAGAAATAAAAAGACCACACCAGATAATACTGGCATGGCCTTAATAATCAAAGTAAGTCACGAATTTAGAAGCATTATTTCTTTTTCGGCATCCGATAGAATCTTCTCTTCGTCTGCCCCAACTATATCAAGACCTAATGCTCTTATATGCTTTACATCTTTTATGCCATAATAATTCTCTGCCAAGGCTTTTATATAACCAAATCCATATTCTTCCGGCGCAAAAAATCCGCCGGCCGTAGAAACCACAAAAAGCCTTTTTGCCTTACAAAGCCCCACTGGAACTCCTTCTTCAGTATATTTAAATGTGATACCAACCACATTAATCTGTTCTAAATATTGCTTGAGTGCCGCCGGAAATGAAAGATCCCAATAAGGCGCCGCTATAACTATCTCCTCTGCTTCAGCAAACTGTTTTGCCAGCTTAATCATAGGATTCATGCACTCTTCTTCAGAAGCAAGCCGCTCCCTCTCATGTAGAAAACTTTCATCCACAACAGGAAACTGAATATTCTTTAGGCTCACCTCATCATATGTTTCATTTAGCTTTTGCAACAATTTATCAGCAAGTCTCTTGGTTCTTGATTCAGCTCTAACACAAGCATTTATATATAATAACTTCATGTTTTCACCTACTTTCAATATAAAGCGATCTATTTTTCTTTATTTGTTTTCCCTATTTTTTTCTTATTTTTCTTATTATTTTCTAATGGAAATCTCATAATCACATTATTGGTCTCACATCAATCAACTGAATCACTGCTTACAGGGAACTTAAAATATGTATCTGGATATGGTTCATTTTCAAGTGTAAAGTGCCACCACTCTTCATCCAGTGGTTTGAAGCCATGCTTAGTCATAGCATTTCTAAGAATCATTCTGTTCTCATACTGTTCATCAGTAATTCCTGTATAATCAGGATGGGAGAGTTCTCCAAAATAATCAAATGTTCCTCCCATATCCACTTCTTTCTCCGTCTTCATATCAAAGAGTGTAAGATCTACAGTACTACCTCTACTATGTCCTGAATGTTCTGCGATATATCCCTGATTAAAAAGCACAGACTTATCAAGTTCAGGATAAAAGTATTCCTTCATCTTTGTATCATCAACATCTTCAGCCCATTCAACAAAATTATCTACTGCCATTTGAGGTCTATAGGCATCAAATATTTTAAGTCTGTAGCCCTGTTCTTCAAGATCATCACTGACCGCTTTAAGTGCAGTTGCCGCTTCAGTGGTAAGTAATGCAACTGGCTCTTCATAACCATCTATTCTATCACCAACAAAGTTATATGTTGAATAATATCTGATCTCAAGAATTGCATTTGGAACAGCTTCGCTTAGAAGAACAAAATCAGAAGAATCTTCCTCTGGTGCAGTTGCATTATTAGTTTCTTCGTTCTCCTCTTTCTCTTCTTTCGCTTCTTTTTCTTCTTGGTCTGCTTCAGCATCACCAGATGTATTCTTTTCAACCTTTTCAATATCTTCAGATTGATCAATGGTGAGATCAAAATCTTTGAACATATCATTATCTGGAAGAGCCATTTTGAAGCCTTCAGTTATGTCCATTCCAAGTTCAGCCTTATCTACATTAAGGCCAAGAACATGACCGCCTTTTGTCTTATCCGAAGACACAAAATGTAAATGCCAGCCTGTAGCATTAAGGTCCGACATATAAGGAGGACAATAAAGTCCAACTACAGTTCCTTCGATATTTTCATAATCAAAGAATGTCTGATCCGTCTCTAGTACTTCTGCAAGTGGTTTATATGGTTTTTCTTGAGCATACTCACTTCGAACATTCATTTCATTAAATGTTCCATCTATACGAATAAAGTAGAACTTATTTTCTCCTAGTTCAGACACCTTTTGGTTTAATATATCTTGAAGAGCCGTGATATCATCTACCCCATCAAGTGTATCTTTTACATCCTCATCAAAGAAAGAAACATTTGAAAATGGAATCAATGTATCATCTGAAACCTCTTCTACACTTCCGTCACCTGCTGCGCGATAAACCTTACCGTCAACAGCAATCAGTTCTCCATTCAGGCCTTCAAATGTTCCGATACCAATATCCCCTCTCTTCTTTAGGTCAGCTACCGAAACACTTCCGTTATAATCTCCAAAAGTTAGTCCTTGCAAAAGCGAAACCTGATATATAGTTTCTCTGTCAACTCCTGAATCAACGCTAGTATTAGTAGCTATATCTTCCGTCTCTACATTAGCCTGTTCCTTAGCTCCACATCCTGTCATACAAAGAGACATCGATGTAATAAGTGCTACTACTTTCTTAATATTTTTCATATTTTCTAAACTCCCTCCTCATAGTTTATGCATCATATGGTAAACTTTTCTCTTAACTCTATTAATTCCGAATACTAGAACAGTTCTTTTACTTTTCCTATAATAGTTATGTCTGCAGGAAGCCAATCAACTGAATCAATAGTTTCCTTAGTCAGCCACTTTGCTGCTTCATGTTCCTTTAGAACTAAATCACCTTCCACTATGCTACAGAGGAAGCAGTCCATAGAAAGATGAAATGTTGGATAATCATATTCGATAGTATCAACATACTTTTCCACTTTGATTAATGTATCGAGTTCTTCTTTTATTTCCCTGACTATTGCTTCTTCAGGAGTTTCTCCATCTTCGATCTTGCCGCCCGGAAACTCCCATCCATCTTTTAGGTCGCCATATCCTCGCTGAGTTGCAAAAATCATCTTTTGCTTCCCTACAGATTCCTTACTATCCATTTCAGCCACGATGATAGCTCCAACAACACGAACAGCCTTGAGATAGCTTCCATCTTCTCGAATCCAGATGAACTTGCCTTCTTTTATTCCTTGCTCAGCAATCCATTTTTCTGTAACCTCAAGTTTGTCACCATTCTGAAAAATAAGTACTGCATGAGGCCCATCTGTATGTTCCTCACAACCAAAATCTGCTTCTCTTATATCTTTTATTTCGTGTAAACTCATCCTCTAACTCCATACTATCCAACTATTATTTTTCGCTTTGTATTTTTACTTTTGATGTTCCAGATCCTGTGAATCATTTTTCTTCTCGATTCTATAATTCTTTTTTGCAAACTTAACAAAGCTGATTACCCTTCCCGTTCCAGTAATACAGTTTATGGTCCAAGCTTGATTACAATTCCGTCTTGCTCCCTCAAATTAAACGCTTCTGATTTCTCCAGAGAACCATTTCTACTTACATTAATTTGAATCATCGGATCATCTTGGGAATCTATATTTTTAACATCTATTCGCTCAGAAATTCATCAAATTTATTACTCATTATCTCCCCCTGTTATGTACTATAGCTTTTCCTGTACCAATTTATTCCAGTAAACTTTAGCATAATGATTATTGCTCCGGATTTTTAACCTTCCT
>CAMNGU010000170.1 GCA_946538525.1 uncultured Lachnospiraceae bacterium | reverse complement strand
TCCTTATATAGATCCTTTTTATCCTTGTAATATGAATAAAATGTACCGATGGATACATCGGCTTCTTTTGCTATTTCATTCGAACTGGCAGAGTGATAGCCCTTTTCGGACATGAGTTTTATGGCAGCATCTTTGATACGCTGCTTTTTTTCTATGCTTCTTTTCTGCTTTGGTACGCGGATTTCTTTATCGCCCATTTCTCTACTCCAATGACTGATTCATATCGCTATATTCTACTGCTCATAATAACCATAGTATAACACATTAAAATATTTAATCAAATCAAAACGTGAGTAAATGCTCATATTTCTATTGACAAATAAAAAACCTGATGATAATATTCAAAACATGAGTAAGTACTCATATTATCAAATAGGCGTGACTGCGGTCCCGCAAGTTTAAAAATGTGTTATCTTGACTGGAATTCAGTCGGAAAGGAATAAATATGTATCTTGAAGTAAAAGGAATTAAGAAAAGTTATGGAGAAGGTGGAAGTTATATTCAGGTTTTAAAAGGGATAGATCTTTCGGTTGAAAAGGGTGTTATGTGTGTTATACAGGGTTCCAGTGGTTCGGGCAAGTCGACCATGCTTAACTGTATCGGAGGGCTGGATAATGCGGACTCGGGTTCTATAAAGATAGAAGGTAAAGAGATAGTCGGACTTAAGAATAATGCTCTATCAGACTATCGTAGAGAAAACCTGGGTTTCATATTTCAGTTCTACAATCTGGTTCCTAATCTTACAGTAAGAGAAAATATAAAGGTATGTGAATATCTGACAGATAGACCTATGGATATAGACGAACTGTTGGATGTGCTGGGACTTACAGAACATCAGAATAAGTTCCCGTCACAGCTATCGGGTGGTCAGCAGCAGAGATGCGCTATAGCGAGGGCTCTTGTTAAGAATCCGAAGCTGCTGCTATGCGATGAACCAACAGGAGCGCTAGACTCAAAAACTTCTCGCGACATTTTGATCCTGCTTGAAAAAGTAAATGAAAAATATGGAACAACCATGCTGATAGTTACTCACAATAATGCAATAAAAAACATGGTGGATCAGGTCGTAATCATGAAGGATGGGGAGATAAGGAAGTCTTATCTAAATGATGCAAAAGTACCGGCTGCTGAACTGGAGGATCTGTAATGAGAGTATTAAATAATAGGATATGGCGAGAGTTTAGAACTCATTTCGGAAGATATCTGGCACTCTTTTTTATGATAGTACTTGGAATGTATCTTGTTGTAAGTGTTGCAGGAATGGCAGAAACAACTATTCAGGGAAGCAAGGAATATAATGATGAGTGCCATCTTCAGGATGGGCAGTTTACGACATTTATCCCACTTACTGATGGACAGCTTGAAGAGCTGGAAAAAGAATATGGAGTTATAGAGAGGATATTCAGTATAGATGTTGATGTAGATAGTATTAACGGGATAGAACAAAATGGAAATAAAGATATTATCCGCATTTTCAGAAATCGTAAAAAGCTGAATCTATTAAAACTTGGTGAAGGTAGAATTCCAGAGGCAGATGATGAACTTGTGATTATGAATCTCTATGCCGATAGAAATGATATCAAGGTTGGAGATTTAGTAGTTCTTGCTGGAAAGGAATATAAGGTAACAGGTATCGGATGTGTTCCTGACTATAATCTCACTGTAAAGAACTTTTCAGATATGACAGCAGATCCGGAAAGTTTTGGTATAGCGCTTCTGAGTGATGAAGGATACGAGGCTCTCCTGGAATCAGATAAAACAGGTGGTGAATCATATACCTACGCGTATAAGCTCGTAGATGGTATAGATGCAAAGGATTTAAAGGAAGCAATCAAGGATATTGATTTTGATTATAAGGCATCAGGGAATGATTATCTTATCGAATATGTTGATAGATTATATAAGGATAAGACAGACTTTGAAGATGGACTAACTGAACTTACAGATGGAACGGACGATCTGTATGATGGAATCTCTGATGTAAGTGATGGGGCAAATGATCTTAGGAATGCAATTGAAGATAATAATGAAAACTTTGACATTCTAAAGACGACTCCTTATGAGGCTCTGACACAGGTGGCGGACGGATATCTGGAAGGGGCAGAAGAATTGAAGGATGGAACAGACGAACTTCTGGATGGAGCGGTAGATTTTAAAGACGGAGTTCAGGAGTTTGATGAGGAAGTAAGGGACTTTCTAGATGAGAATTATACGGTTGATATAGCGAATCTGGAGAGCTTCTATGAGAATAAAGATAATCCAAGGGTCGCCAGTGATGCGGCCAGTGATGTAATAATCAAGAAGCTGGTAAGCCTTGTGGCAGGAGCAATCCTGGTTATGCTTTTTGCCTATGTCATATCAGTATTTATTATTCATCAGATAAATGAGGAAAGCAGTATTATAGGAACGCTCTATGCTATGGGTATGAAAAGAGGTGTACTCACACTGCATTATATAATGCTTCCTACTCTGGTAACCTTTATAGCAGGACTTGTGGGAATGCTACTGGGCTTCAGCAGTATAGGCGTGGATTTTCAGATGCAGGACAGCTATCTATATTACAGTGTTCCAAAGATGGATAAAGTATATCCGCTATATATAATCATTTACTGCGTAGTTATGCCACCCGTTATTTCAATTCTGGTTAATGCACTTGTGATTCGTAAGAAGTTATCCAGAACAGCACTTTCACTTATCAAAAATGAACAGGAAAGTCTGGTAAATGGTGGAAGAGGCATATTTGCGGATATGAATAATTCATCTGCTGGAGGAAAGGCTAAAGGCAGAAGGGGCAAAGGATTTCTTCGTGAGTTTTCCGGAAGACAGATGATGCGTGAGAGAAGAAGCGTATTTACAGTAGTAATCGGAATGGTTGTCGCCCTTCTCATATTTATGATCGGTCTGGATTGCTACGTGCTCTGCAATAATGTGAAGGAAGAAAATCTGGCTGATATCAATTATGAATATATGTATATTTATAAATATCCGACAGAGAAAGTACCTGAGGGCGGAGAAGCATGTTTTGCCAAGAATCTCTCCATGAATTATCTGGATTATTCGCTGGATGTAAATGTAATAGGTATCGATAAGGATAATCCTTATTATAATTTCAAGACCAGTGGAAATAAGAAGGATATAGTGATAGCCTCATCGACAGCACAAAAGTATGATCTACAGATAGGTGATACCTTTATACTGGATGATACATCTGAGGACACACGATATGCATTTACGGTCTCTGACATAGTGCCTTATTCCATCGGCCTTACAGCATTTATGGATATTGATGAAATGAGAGAATTATTCGGAGAAAGTGATGACTATTACAATATGGTTCTTTCGGACAAGAATCTGGGGATTGATAGTGGGCGTCTCAGTTCTGTAACAAAGAGAGCAGATATCGAGAGTGCAGCGGGAATATTTGTGGATCAGATGATGTCACTTATAGTGATACTTATTGCAGTATCCATTCTGATATTTATTGCGGTTATGTATCTGATGTTAAATGTAATGATAGACAGAGCTTCATTTGGAATATCTCTTGTAAAAATATTTGGATACAGAATGAAAGAAATCAGAAGAGTATATCTGGATGGAAACTTTTATGCAGTGATGCTGGGAGCGTGTATCGGAATCCCAATTGTTAAGAAAATTGCAGATATGATATATCCGTATTTTATAGCAAATACAGCTATGGGGATGAATCTTCATATTGAGTGGTTCTTATATGGAGC
>CAMNGU010000169.1 GCA_946538525.1 uncultured Lachnospiraceae bacterium | reverse complement strand
ACAACCTCAAAGTAATTTGCTCCATTTATATCTATTCCAAATTCTTTTAGAATAACTGCCATGATGGTAGTAGCTACCATAAATATATATACGAATACTGTGTTTTTACTTCCAAGAAGATTACCAACTCCCAGCAGGATAAAAAGACATGGAATAGTTATTAGCAGCCACTCAACTATATAAGTTCCTATATATATTTTTCCAAATAGAACATAAAGGAATATACATCCTTCTACAAAGATCAGAAGGTTACTTAGTAGAAAGAAGCCGCCGATTATAACATTTCTTATCAGCATTCTTTTCCGAATAGAGAAGCCTGTTACATCAGCCAGTATACTGACCTGCTTCTGTCTCTTTGAATAAAGATTTGAAAGAATAAAGAAACTTACAAGAAGCGAAACCAACGTTGTCTCACCAAGATATTTTCCAAAGCTCCAGCCTGAAAAAGGAGCTGTGTCTGATATTCCCAGTATTATCTCACTTGACAAAATAAGATAAGAATATGTTAGCGTAACTATCAGCATAGCAAGTATATATGGTTTTAGTAAAATGATCTTAAAATCATATTTAAATATCTTACTCAATCTCCAGATCCTCCTCTGTAAGTCCGGCTATATCCAGAAAATCCTGCATTGTACAGCCAGTTCCTAACTCCTGATACTCTATGTTTTTTGAATATAATTCTTGCAGCACCTTGTCCATCTCTTTTTCTCCGCCAAGCCTTTCCTCTGCTTTAAGAAGCATAAGTGGCATAAGGCTGTATTTTTTTAGAGAAGATACACTTGTTTCTATACCAGCTCTATAACTATCCGGGAGCTTATCTAAATACTCTGGATGCCTGTAGTAGAAATTATTATTCAAATGCTTAACATCCTGCTCCCATTTATCCACATAGTATTTCTTTGCATATAATTCACCATATTTTTCTTTCACGATTCTATAAGTAGTAAATACGGTAAGTCCTTCCGCTGACCATAAGCCATCATCGTCACAGATAAGACCAAGATCTCCCCAGTATAGATGAATAATCTCATGCATGAAAGTTTCATTCATATTGGTTCCAGCTTTGCTATCCTTAAGAGTACCTGGCGACATGAAATCTTCAGACATCGCCACGACCCCATATCGGGCATATCCACTACCATTCTCAGCACTAGTTTGAATAATCTTTATATCAGGCACTTCTATTCCATCTGAGTATTTATCAATCTCACCTATATGTTTATCACAGTATTCAAATACATCACATATGGCTGCATCAAGGTCATTACTCTTAACTGTATCTGCATATTTAGAGTTATATTTAAAGTAAACATCCTCTTTCGAATAAGATACTTTATCAGAATTATATGAGCCTGATACCAGATTTCCCGTTACATAGTCAGCTTTCCAGCAAACAGTACCATCATCATTTTCTTTCTCACGTTTCATTTCCTCTGCTTCTATTAATGGTGTATGATCTCGCGGTACATTTACATATAGACTAATACACGGACCCACAATATAATAATACCTTGGACCCACATGATCCCAATTTAATTCTATAGATTTTCTTCCTATTCTAGTAAATGGAATACTCGTGCCGGAAGAAAACTCTGACCTGCCTACCGCCGGATAGCCTGCATATGTCAGCTTAAGGGTTCCCGTCTTTTTTTCAGGATTTTTAACTACATACCTCTTAATTCCAAAATATAGATTAATATTATCATTTTCAACATAGCACGAAGTAAAATCAAGTGGCTTGCCGTCAAGGGTCGCAGATTTAAGTTCCAATCCACATCCAAGATCAAATGTTAAATCCTCATCTTCTACCTTACTTAAAAGAATCTCATCCTCTCCTTTCATAGTACCGAGAAAAGTATTAAAGCTAAGATTCCTTTTGCATCTGGCATAGTAGGCTTCTTCATCCTTATCTAGCATATAGAAATCACTATCATCCAGACTTACTATTGGAGAGTTCCTGACAAATGGCTGTTTAATTATCATTACTACTATAATAGCCAGGAGGCTTATCGGTATAATAAGAAACACAGGTCGCTTAATTCGAATCAGAAATGACTGAGCAGCACCCTTCTCATATTTCCTGATAAAGAGACAACATATTTCCCATAGAAGAAGCGATGTTATAAGAAGAAGTATTCTTGTATAAAACTCTAGTCTTATAACAGCTGGTGAACCAAATGCATCTGAGACATTTGAAAAAATCGGTATATTCCATGCAAAAAACTCATTTGAAAAAGGCGGTGTAATCTGTGCTGCTGTCAAAACAAAATATATAATAATCGAAACACTTAAGTTTTCTGATAGCTTATATAAAGCTTCGCACAGGAAAAATGTAATTAACATTCCAGGTATATAAAAAAGTACCGGATAAACAAAGTAAGACTCATAATCGAAAAGATAATCCATTCTCTTACTGCAGAGTGGCATATATACAATAAGTGAAATCGCAAGAGTTAAAATAGTTACCACTGAGTATGAAAGAATCCTTGCAAGAGATAACTTCTTCTCATCCGTAAAGGCACTCATTATATCCTTTACCCGATTCTTTTTTATCCTGTCCGAATCAATAAGCAGACTTATACCCCATATCAGAGAACCCGCTAAAGTTCCAAATGCATAAGGAACTATTACATTATCAACAGTTGAAGCTCCACTATCTAAAAATAAATAACTACAAATCTCCCGAGTGTATTCAATATACCCCATTCCAATGATTAAAATATTTATCGCCATTAAGATATAGGTTTTTCTGCTCATTAGAAGGCGTCTAAGCTCAACCTTTATAAGTTTTATCGTTTGTATCATAATCAACCTCATAATTTATAGTGATGTGGAAATAAAAAGCACTTTAAGCCACACCTGTTTTTATACAATAAAGATATGCATCCTCTAGTGTTGGCTCACATCTTTCCACATAATCAGGAAGGCTTTCACCAACTATTCTGGTAAGCACTCCATTTCTTGTATTAACCTTTGAAACTATCTCACAGTCCTTAGGAATTACATCATCCATCTTGCGAACATAAGAACCTACATGATCCATAGTCTCTTCTATAAGGTCTGCAGGCGCACCATCATACAGAATCTTTCCGCCATATATAACCAGAACTCTGTTACATACAGCCTGAACATCATCCACTATATGAGTCGATAAAAATACAATTCTGTTACTGGACATTTCCGAAAATGCATTTCTAAACCTTACTCTCTCTTCAGGATCCAACCCAACTGTAGGTTCATCCAGTATCATAATCTCAGGCTGTCCCATAATAGCCTGAGCTATACCCACACGCTGCTTCTGACCTCCAGACAGGCTGCCTATACGAACCTTCCTCTTATCCTTAAGTCCTGTATTCTCCAGAGCCCATTCTATCTCGTCCTTCTTCTTGATATTCTTTAGAGCTGCCATATAATCCAGGAACTGCCAAACCGTCAGCTCTTCAAAAAGTCCAAAGTTCTGAGGCAGATAACCAAGTCTTCTTTTAAAATCATTTTCCTGATCCAGAAGCTTCTTGTCATCAACTAGGATTTCTCCCTTAGTCTGTTTAAGACCAGCAGTCATAAGTTTCATAAGCGTTGATTTACCCGCTCCATTTGGTCCGAGAATACCCACAAAGTCCGGACTCTGAGCGGTGAAACTCACATCTGATAAGGCCTTCTTACCAGAGGGATAAATCATCGTCACATTATTAATATCTATTTGCATTCTTTAACCTCCGCATCTGTATATCAAAATTATGTCTAGAACAAAAATGGCAGAACCAGGCCTCAGTATTTTTAAGCACCTTTTTT
>CAMNGU010000168.1 GCA_946538525.1 uncultured Lachnospiraceae bacterium | reverse complement strand
GTTAAAAGAAGCAAGAGAACGTCTTGGTATTACAAGAGTTGAGGCGGCACGTAGGATGAATATTCCACAGAGCTCATATGTCAGATATGAGAAGGGTGATCGTAAGCCTACTCATGCAACGATAGTTCAGATGGCACAAGCTCTGGAGACGAGTGTAGATTATCTGATAGGAGAATCTGATGATGATAGGGCTGATATGGCACTTGTTCATAAGGAACTGGAACCGATTTTATATGAGATTACCACAGGGGCAAAGGAATTCAATGAAGCTCAGCTGAATCGACTTCTAATGTATTATAAAGAAATAGTAAAATCACGGAAAAGTAAAAAATAGTTTGATCGTTAAGAAATTGATAAGAATTTAATAAAACTCTAATAAAGAAGAAATGCAGTTATTTGACTATACTGTTACTCATACGAGGAGTATGACAGGAAGCCGGATATGTTGTCATACTCATTGTATGAAAATATATTTGGCTTCCTGTTTTGTTTTTTAGAAATATATGAGATGAGGATAAGTATATGAGGATTAAGAAAACTATAAGAACTACAGTCTTTGGAGTAACAGTGCTGGCTGCCATCGGTTTGTATGCAGTAGATAACATGAAAAACAATAATGAAAATAGTGATGAGATAATTGTTTTAGCAGCTGAGAGTAACATGGAAGAAATCTCTGATAATTGTAATAATACAAAGAAAACAGAAGCATCAACTGATGATGTTACAGTTGATCAGATCTACGGTGTTGGTTCTGTCAGCAAGGTATATGTGACAACAGCTGTGATGCAGCTGGTGGAGCAGGGAAAGGTTGATCTGGATGCGCCGGTGACAGACTATATAGATGACTTCAAGATGGCGGATGATAGGTACAAGGATATTACTGTAAGAATGCTGATGAATCATACATCCGGAATAGCGGGAACATCTGCAAAGAATATGTTTCTTTATGGTGATAATGATTGTGTGATGACTGATAATGTTCTTAAGAATCTTGAAAACCAGAGACTTAAGGCTGCTCCAGGTGAATATGCAAGTTACTGTAATGATGGTTTTGAACTGCTTGAAGTAATCGTTGAGAGAGTCTCAGGAATGAGTTATACAGATTATGTTGAGAAGAATATTGCAGATAAAATCGGTGCAGATAACATATATACTGCAAAGAGTGTTTTTGGAAATACAAATCTTGCTGATATATATCCTGATGGTCATAACAGATATGAAACAGAATACTGTATGGGTTTGGGAACTGGTGGAATCTATTCAACAGCGGTAGATACATGTGAGTTCGGAAGTGCATTTTTTAAGGGGGATAACAGGCTCCTCTCTGAAGAAAGTAAAACTGAAATGGCGACACTTTGGAGCAGTTCGAAGGATGTGTCCGGAAAGCTAAAATATGATCCTGCCTATATGGATCAGAACGGTCTTGGATGGGACCTGGTGGATATACCTATGTATGAAGAGGCAGGAGTTAAAGCCTTATATAAGGGTGGTGACACTCGGGATTATCATGCGGCGCTTCTTGTAATGCCGGAAGAGGAAATAAGCATATGTGTAACTACGGCAGAGGGAAGCAGTGGATGTAATCTGGCCATGGCCGAATCCCTTGCAAATATTATACTTGAGGAAGAGGGAACCATCGTAGAAGAAACTACTGCACCTGAGGTGGAGCTGCAGGAGAAGGTTCCGGATTCCTATAAGCAGTATGAAGGATTCTATTCAGTAAATGGAGTTCCGGCTGAAATAACATTTCCGGATATGAAATATGCTCTTATAAAAATGATCGGATCAGGAACATCCGACAGCTACTATATGTACACAGAAAATGGTTTTGTAAAGGTAACCGGTGATATAGAGGAAGGAAATGCCAGGGTTGATGTGAATTATAGCTGCATTGATTTTGTAGAAGCAGATGGGAATATATATATTACTCAGGAAATGATATCTAAACCAAGTGGTCTTATAAGTACATATCAAAAAACATATATAGGTGAAAAACTGGAAATGAATCCGATATCGGAAGATACACTGAAGTCATGGCAGGAAAGAGAAGATATGATTTTTGAACTCATTTCCGATAAGTATTCATCAGCAGGTTATAATGCCCCATTTGTAAGTATAAAGTGCTTTGACGATAGTGGGTATGTGTTATTTACAGGTTTGGGAAATGACTCGATTTATAAGATCATTGATGCGGATCACCTTGAGGCATTTAATACTATTCCAAGTTCTTCAAACAGGGATACCTGTGATATATATTTTGATGAATCTGGAAAATTCTATTCAACCTATGGAATTTATGGGGTTCCAGAATCAGAGAATCAGAACTTTACAGTTGATGTTAAGAAGGTGGAGCTTACGACGGATGAAGCTGTTTGGTATAATATAGATGACTCCATGGCGAACAAAAACATCAGTCTGGACAGACCTGATAACAGCGCAGTATATGTATATGATAAGTATGGAAAGGTTAAGTACAGTACTCATATGATAGATTACGGTAATATCATTCACTTGCCAAAGGATGGATATATAGTGTTTGTTGGTGAAGATGGAGGAACAGTCTCAATAAATTAACTAAATAATTATAAAATTGACATAGCGGTACGACTATATATAATGAATTATTATATATAGTCGTTTCGTTTGTTGAGGTAAGCTTTATGCCTGTTTTTCAATTAGCATCTGACAATATAACATTTCCACCACCATTTCTTGCTGAAGAAAATGGACTTCTGGCAGTTGGTGGAGATTTGAGTGTAGAACGCCTGCTGGAAGCTTATCAGCATAGTATATTTCCTTGGTACGACAAGGATTCCCCAATCCTGTGGTGGAGTCCGCCTGAAAGATTTGTGATCATACCAGGTGATATACATATATCACACTCAATGCGTAAATTCATGAAAAAGCATGATGTCAGAATAGAGGTAAATGAACATTTTTCTGAAACTATGCATCTATGCAGGATGGTGCATCATTCAGACGATGAATGGATAACAGAAGATATGGAAAAGGCTTATTGCAGCCTTCACGATTCAGGATATGCCGTAGGAGTAGAAGCCTTCATCGATGGAGAACTGGCAGGAGGGCTTTACGGAGTTTCGATAGATAGGTGCTTCTTTGGAGAGAGCATGTTTACGCTTATCCCAAATGGATCAAAGATAGCGCTGATACTTCTGGCTCAGGAGCTCGAAAGAAAAGGGTTCGTATTAATAGACTGTCAGTTCCATACAGACCATCTGGAAAGTATGGGTGGAATCAGTGTAAGCCGCGATGAATATCTAGAAATGCTTTCTGAAGGCATAACTGAAGTAAAGGGATATATGTACTGAATCTCTAGGGAATCCCACGCTAAATCTCGAGATAGTATTGAGATTTAGCGTTTTTTGTTTAAAACTATCCAGGTTAAAGGCTCTGTGGTGGACGATATACTAAGTATACATGGGATGGAGAAGACTAGGTCGTCTTTGAGTATTGAATTAGGGTGTGATATAATTAAAGATAGCAATACAGGTATTAATAAGGGGCATATATGAAATTATTAAAGACTATTCGTAGATATTATTTCTACTGCGGAATTGAAAAAGACGAATACAATGAACTAAAAAAAGATGCGTATGTTTCGAACTTCGAGGTTTGGAGGATACTGCACTTTATTATGGTTGTAGTTTTCTTTGGTTTGTTTATTGCGTCTCTGGCAAATGATATGATGTCGATAAATAGATATTATTATCTGGGGCTATTTGTATATTCAGTTATTGCTGTCATTTTATTTTATATATTAGAGAAGGACTCGCTTGCAGCGCAGCTTCTTATATATCTTTCAATGTCGTGTCTGTTCCT
>CAMNGU010000167.1 GCA_946538525.1 uncultured Lachnospiraceae bacterium | reverse complement strand
AGGAAGCTAAGGAATATGAAGAGCAGGATAAGAAGCGTAAGGAAGGCGTAGAAGTTCGTAACGACGCTGATGCTATCGTATTCCAGACAGAAAAAGCTCTTCAGGAAGTTGGCGATAAGCTTCCAGATGATGAGAAGAAGAAGGTTGAAGATGAACTTCAGGCTCTGAAGACAATCGTTGAAGGAACAGATATTGAGAACCTTTCAGATTATGATATTGAGAAGCTTAAAGCTGGTAAGGAATCACTTATGACATCAGCTCAGCAGCTCTTCGAGAAGCTTTATGAGCAGTCAGGTCCTGGCGCAAATGCTGGTACAGGAGCTGGAACACCAAACTTTGGTGGTGATGATGATGTTGTTGATGGTGACTTTACAGAGGTTTAAGATTAGATAAATCAGAAGGGTGATAAAAAATGGCAGAAGAAAGACGCGATCTGTATGAGGTTCTTGGTGTTCCCAAGAATGCTACAGAGAATGATTTAAAGAAAGCCTACAGAGTGCTTGCTAAAAAGTACCATCCAGATGCTAATCCAGGAGATAAGGAAGCTGAGGAAAAGTTCAAGGAAGCTTCTGAAGCATATGCAATTCTTTCTGACCCTACAAATAGACAGAAGTATGATCAGTTCGGTTTTGCAGCATTTGATCAAAATGGCGGACCTGGCGGAGGTGGATTTGGTTTCGACTTCGCTGATATGGGTGATATTTTCGGAGATATTTTTGGAGATATCTTCGGAAGTGGTCGCCCGAGACAGTCAAATGGACCTCAGAAGGGTGCAGATATTAGAACAACAGTTCGTGTTACCTTTGAAGAAGCTATCTTTGGAACACAGACTGAGATTGAACTTCCATTAAAGGATGAATGTCCTGTATGTAAAGGTTCAGGTGCACAGCCTGGACATGCTCCTGAAAACTGTACTAAGTGCGGTGGTAAAGGTCAGGTTGTTTATACACAGCAGTCACTCTTTGGAATGGCTAGAACAGTTCAAACTTGTCCTGATTGTTCAGGTTCTGGAAAGATTATTAAATATAAGTGTTCTAACTGTGCTGGTTCTGGATATGTTAAGAGTAAGAAAAAAATCCAGATTAAGGTTCCAGCAGGTATCGATAATGGACAGTCCATTAGACTTCGTGAGATGGGTGAGCCTGGTATAAATGGTGGTGAAAGAGGAGATCTGCTTGTAACAATTCTTGTTGATAAGCATCCGGTATTCCAGAGACAGGGTTATGATATTTATTCAACAGAACCAATTTCATTTACACAGGCAGCTCTTGGTGGAAAGGTTCAACTTAATACTATTGATGGACCTTACAATTATGACATAGCACCTGGAACACAGACAAATACAAAGGTTAAGCTTAAGGGTAAGGGTGTTCCTACACTGAAGAACAAGACTGTTCGTGGTGATCACTATGTTACACTTGTTGTTCAGGTTCCTGAGAATCTTACAGACGAGCAGAAATCAATTCTTAATCAGTATGAAAATGCTTCTGGTCCTGCAGTTAATACAAGATCATCAACAGATTCAGCTGGTGCTGGTGATTTCTCATTTGGCGGACATAAGAAAAAGAAGTTTAGAAAGTAACCTATTAATTTCCCAATAAATATACCCGGTTTGTAACTATATTGACTTGTTACAAACCGGGATTTTTGTTATACTGTGTGAGGTTTTTTATATTGTATTAATTGTTTTATTATTATATATAATTTATGGATTATAAAAACTTATAAGGACGAAAAAATGATTTGGAAAAAATTTAGTATTAAGACAAGTACAGAAGTTGTTGATCTTTTATCTGATTTTCTTAGCGAACAAGGTATTGAAGGTATCCAGATAGAAGACAATGTTCCACTTACTGAAGAAGAGATAAAACAGATGTTTGTTGATATTCCTCTTCAGTTAGATGAAGATGATGGTTCAGCAACTGTTTCTTGTTTTCTTGATGATTCATTTGATGATGAAAGAATTCAGTCATTAAAAAAGTCTGTAAAAGATGAGCTTGAAAGGCTTTCTGAGTTCCTCCCTGTTGGGACGGGAGATATTTCTGTAGAAGATACAACAGATGATTCTACATGGAATGATAAGTTTAAAGAGAATTTTAAACCTGCAAGACTTTATGACAATATTGTTATTATGCCTGTTATAGATGATGAATCTGATGTTTATGATACTCTTAAAGCATATAAGAATCTTGAGGGGTTTGAACTTAAGGATGATGATAAGATTATCAGAATAAAGACTGTTACTGCATTTGGTACTGGAACCCATGAAACAACCCGACTTTGTTTGGGGGCTATTCAAGGAATCCTTCAAAATGCAGATAAGCAAGGGGATGCTGATAAAAAATCTCTTACAAATACTAAAACTTCCAAGGACTTTTCTGTATTTGATGTTGGTTGTGGTAGCGGTATTCTTTCGATTGCTTCTTGTCTTCTTGGGGCTGGATATGTCCATGGACTTGATATTGATCCACAGGCTGTTAAAGCCAGCAAGATAAATGCGGAATCTAGTGGTCTTACTGATGACAGAATAGATTTCTCTTGTGGTAATCTTTTGGCTGATAATAGAATAGCTGAAAATTATTTATCAAAGGATAATAATAAAGAGAAGATGGAACGGGCAAGCCTTGGTTCTGGTATTGCTTCTCCAATTAGTCCGGATGATGCTGCAAGGATAGTAGATATTCAGTTAGGGACAGCTGATCCAATACCTGCAAGAAAATATGATATTGTTGTTGCTAATATTCTGGCAGATGTTATAATTCCTCTTGCTACTATAATTAGAGATTATATGAATGAAGGCGGATATTTTATCTCTTCAGGTATTAGTGAGGGTAAGGCTGAAGAGGTAAAGAAAGCTCTTATAGATAATGGATTTAAGATAATTAATATGACTCAGGAAAATGAGTGGGTTTGCTTTACGGCTATTTAACGAGGTGACAAAATGCATAGATTCTATGTAGATGGCTGTTCTGAATCTGATAAACAAATAAAGATAACTGGTGAAGATGTTAATCATATATTGAATGTTCTTCGTCTGGGTGTGAATGATGAAATAACTGTAAGTGATGGCAGTTCTCGGGATTTTCAGTGCAGAATTACACAGTGTAATACTGATGGCGAACCATTTATCTTAGCAAATATAATAGATATCTTTGATAATAATTCAGAACTTTCAGCAGATATTTATTTGTTTCAAGGTGTTCCGAAGGGTGATAAGATGGAACTTATTATTCAGAAATGCGTTGAATTAGGTGTTCATTCAATTGTGCCGGTTATGATGGAAAGAACTATAGTTAAGCTGGATGATAAGAAAAAGGAAAAGAAGATAGCTAGATATAATGCTATCTCGGAGGCGGCTGCAAAACAGTCCAGAAGAGGTATTATTCCGAAAGTAATGCCATATATGAGCATGAATGAAGCTATTAGCTTTGCTGAAAGCCAGATGGATTATATTTTATTTCCATATGAGTTTGCAGAAGGCATGGATGGAAGTAGAGCTATAATAGATCAGCTGGTTAAAGAAGTTTTTGATGAAAAAAATATTAAAAAAGATAATAGTTCAGATGACATTAATAAATCGATTGCTGTTTTCATTGGACCTGAAGGAGGATTTGCAGATTCTGAGGCTAAACAGCTGGAGGATATTGGTGCAAAGACCATGTCTCTAGGACACCGAATACTTAGAACGGAAACGGCAGGAATGACGGTTATGTCTATTCTTAGCTTTATGTTGGATAGGTGAATATCAATAGGATTTTATAGATTTAATATTTTAGAAATAAGGGAAAATTATGGAAGTTTATTTTGATAATAGTGCTACAACAAGAGTTTATGACGAAGCTATAGATA
>CAMNGU010000166.1 GCA_946538525.1 uncultured Lachnospiraceae bacterium | reverse complement strand
TAAACCTTAAGGGACATAGATCAGTAGGTGGTATGCGTGCATCTATCTACAATGCAATGCCAATCGAAGGTGTTGAGAAGCTTGTACAGTTCATGAAGGAATTTGAAGAGGCAAATGCTTAATAGATTTTGTCTTAAAATATTTTAGAACATAGACAGTTGCTCGTAAGCATTTATTTAGATTATTTATATAGATTATTTATATAAAAAATAAATGCTTATGAGCGTGGTTAATACATATTGAGGAGAGAGATAATGGCTAAGATTAATTGCTTAAATCCAATCGCTAAGTGTGGAACAGATTTGTTTGACGCTAGCTATGAAATGACAGACAACTTAAATGAAGCTGATGCAGTACTCGTAAGAAGTGCATCAATGCATGAGCTTGAGGTTCCTGAATCACTTCTTGCAGTAGCAAGAGCAGGTGCAGGAGTAAATAATATTCCTCTTGATGACTACGCAGAGAAGGGTATCGTAGTATTCAATACACCAGGTGCTAATGCAAATGGTGTTAAGGAGCTTGTTATTGCAGGACTTCTTCTTGGATCTCGTGATATCGTTGCTGGTGCAAACTGGGTAGTTGAAGATAAGGATGATGAGAACATTGCTAAGACTGCTGAGAAGCAGAAGAAGCTTTATGCTGGTAATGAAATCCAGGGTAAGAAGCTTGGTGTTATCGGACTTGGAGCTATCGGATGCAGAGTTGCAAATGCAGCTATTCATCTTGGAATGGAAGTTTGGGGATATGACCCATTTGTATCAGTAGATGCAGCTTGGAATCTTTCAAAGTCAGTAAAGCATATTAAGAATGTAAATGATATCTATGCAAATTGTGATTATATAACAATTCATGTACCACTTATGGATTCAACAAAGGGTATGATCAATGAAGATGCTATCGCACAGATGAAGGATGGAGTTGTTGTCCTCAACTATGCTCGTGATATTCTTGTTGATGAGCCTGCACTTCTTAAGGCTATCGATGCTGGTAAGGTACATCGTTATGTAACAGATTTTGCTAACCCAACAGTAGTTGGTCATGAAGGAGTTATCTGTACACCACACCTTGGTGCTTCAACAGCTGAGTCAGAAGATAACTGTGCAGTAATGGCAGTAAATGAGATTAGAGATTTCCTTGAGAATGGTAACATCATCAACTCAGTTAACTATCCAAAGTGCGATGCAGGCGTACCTTCATCAGCAGGTCGTATCACAGTATGTCACAAGAATATACCTAACATGCTCACACAGTTTACTGGTGCATTTTCAAAGTCAGGAATCAATGTTCCAGATATGGTAAGCAAGTCTCGTGGTGATTATGCATATACAATTCTTGATGTAGATACAGCAGATGCTGCAAATATGGTTAAAGAGCTTGAGGCAATCGAAGGCGTTATCAGAGTAAGAGTAGTTAAATAAGTTTGCGGAATAGTCCGTATTATTGCGGATTTAAATGCCGTATATTTTATAAGAGGAAAAAGATATGGAAAAACTAAGAGTAGGTATACTTGGCGCAACAGGTATGGTAGGTCAGCGTTTCATCGACCTCCTCAACAACCATCCATGGTTCGATGTTGTAACAGTTGCAGCATCACCTCGTAGCGCAGGTAAGAAATATAGAGAGGCAGTAGAAGGTAGATGGAAGATGGATAACCCAATTCCAGCCGGTGTTGCTGATCTCATTCTTAAAAATGTAAATGAAGTTGAAGAGATAGCTAGTGGCGTTGATTTTGTATTCAGCGCAGTAGATATGTCTAAGGACGAAATCAAAGCTATCGAGGAAGCATATGCTAAGACAGAAACTCCAGTAGTTTCAAATAACAGTGCACATAGATGGACACCAGATGTACCTATGGTTGTTCCTGAACTTAATCCAGAGCATTTCGAGGTTATCGAAGCTCAGAAGAAGAGACTCGGAACTAAGAGAGGTTTCATCGCTGTTAAGCCTAACTGCTCAATTCAGTCATATGCTCCAGCACTTTTCGCACTTAAAGAGTTTGAGCCAAAGGAAGTGGTTGTATCAACATATCAGGCTATCTCAGGTGCAGGAAAGAACTTCAAGGATTGGCCAGAGATGGTAGAGAACATCATCCCATTTATTGGTGGTGAGGAAGAGAAGTCTGAGAAAGAGCCTCTTCGTATCTGGGGTAAGGTAGAGGATGGAGAGATTAAACTCAATCCTGATGCTCCAAAGATTACAGCTCAGTGTATCAGAGTTCCGGTTCTTTATGGTCATACAGCAACAGTATTTGTAAACTTTGGAAAGAAGCCTACAAAAGAGCAGATTATTGAGAAGTGGGAAAGTTTCAAGGGCGAACCTCAGGAACTTGACCTTCCATCAGCTCCAAAGCAGTTCATAAGATATATGGAAGAAGAGAACAGACCTCAGGTTGCTCTCGATGTAGATTATGAGAACGGCATGGGAGTATCTATGGGAAGACTTCGTGAAGATACATTGTTCGATTATAAGTTCGTAGGCCTTTCACATAATACAATCCGTGGTGCAGCAGGTGGTGCAGTGCTTTGTGCAGAACTCCTGACAGCTAAGGGATATATTACAAAGAAATAAATGTGCTAAGTAGTCACATATCCGGTTGTTTAAGTATTTATCGGGGGATAAAGTATAACAACAAATTTCTTTAAGCTGTTTAGGAGGATATTATGGCTAAGAAAAAGCTGATACTTGTTACATCGCCACCAGCATGTGGCAAGACATTCGTTACAAAAACACTTGCAAGATCACTTAATAACTGTGTTTATCTTGATAAGGATGATCTGATTGTTCTTTCAAAGCAGATATATAAAGTTGCTGGAGAACCATTTGACCGATCTTCAGATTTCTTTAATGAAAATATTAGAGATGCAGAGTATGATGCAGTACTTGAGATTGCATTTAGCGCACTCAGCTACAATGACACAGTTCTTATCAACGCTCCATTTAAGAAGGAAGTTAGAGACCAGAAGTGGCTTGCTGATATGCGTAAGAAGCTTGCAGTTAAAAATGCAGAACTTTGTATCATTTGGGTTCACACTGATATCGATATTGTTCATCAGAGAATGGTTGCTCGTAATTCAGAGCGTGATACATGGAAGATAGAGCATTGGGATGAGTATGTGGCAACACAGAATTATGATCCACCAACAGATATTCCTGAGTTATTCATTTTCAAGAATTCTAACGATAAGGAATTTGATGAGTCTATCGAGAAGGCAGTTGATTTTATTCGTGGTTAATCATAAATGTGACGAATCGGTTTGCATGATTAATTAAATAAAGTAATTATAGATACATCCAGGTTAGTTTAATCTGGATGTATTTTTTATATCATAAGAAATTGCTTTAGCAATTTCAAAAATCACGAAGTGATTTTTAAGCTACGAAGTAGCTATGATATACCGAAGGAAAAATGCGTTAGCATTTTTACGAAGGAATAACATTTGTTCTTATAAGAAATTGCTCTAGCAATTTCAAAAATCACGAAGTGATTTTTAAGCTACGAAGTAGCTATGATATACCGAAGGAAAAATGCGTTAGCATTTTTACGAAGGAATAACATTTGTTCTTATAAGAAATTGCTTTAGCAATTTCAAAAATCACGAAGGAATAACATATTTCATATTGATGATTTGCCGTTTTTATATTAGTATAAAGACTGGTTGCTAGGTTCATTTTAATAAGATATATGAAGATAATAAGGCTGGAAAAAAGCTGATTTAAATAAAAATCTAATCAATAAGGAGAAAGAAATGTCTAAAGTATTACCATTTGCAGCGTATAGACCAAACAAGGATGTGGTTAGTGAAGTAGCTGCACTTCCATATGATGTATATAAGAGAGCTGAAGCAAAGGCTTTTGTCGACGAGCACCCAAAGAGCTTTCTGAGAATTGACCGTCCTGAGACTCAGTTCCCTGAAACGCAGGATATGTATGCTCAGGAAG
>CAMNGU010000165.1 GCA_946538525.1 uncultured Lachnospiraceae bacterium | reverse complement strand
TTAAGGACAGCGGCATTGATATCGAGAAGGAAGATCCATTTAGATGTGGAACTATTGTATCGTCAGGTATTGGTGGACTTATCACAATTTCAGATCAGACTATTAGAGGATATACAAAGGGTTATGAGAAAATCTCTCCATTCTATATTCCAATGTCTATTTCAAATATGTGTGCAGGCGAGATTGCAATCGACACAGGCTTCAAGGGTGTATGTGAATGTATCGTAACAGCTTGTGCAAGTGGTAACAATGCAATTGGAGAATCCTTCCACAAGATTAGAGATGGATATCAGGATGTAATGATCACAGGTGGTGCAGAAGGTTGTATCTGCCCAATGGGAGTAGGCGGATTTACAGTAATGCAGGCCCTTAGTACCTCTCATGATCCTAACCGTGCTTCAATTCCATTTGACGCTGAGAGAGGCGGATTTGTTATGGGTGAGGGTGCTGGTATCCTTATTCTTGAAGAGTTAGAGCATGCAAAGGCTCGTGGAGCTAAGATTTATGGCGAGATAGTTGGTTATGGCGCCAGCTGTGACGCTCATCATATCACTGCACCAGATCCAACAGGAGCAGGTGCTGCAGGATGTATGAAGATGGCAATTGAAGATGCAGGTATTGAAGTAACTGATGTAAATTATATCAATGCCCATGGTACATCAACTCACCTTAATGATGCTGGTGAGACTAAGGCTATTAAGGCAGTATTTGGCGACTATGCTTATAAGCTTATGGTCAGCTCAACAAAGTCTATGACAGGACACCTTATGGGTGCAGCTGCAGCTATAGAAGCTATCTTTACTACAATGGCTCTTAAAGATGGATTTGTACCTGCTACAATTAATTACAAGACTCCAGATCCTGAGTGTGACCTGGACATCGTTCCTAATGAGGGTCGTAAGGCAGACATAAAGTATGCACTTTCTAATTCACTTGGTTTTGGTGGTCATAACGCTGCAGTTCTCTTCGCTAAATACGAAGGCTAGTTTACATAATACTGCAAGGCTTCTAATTGTTTTCTAATTGGAAATCAGTTGATATGGCAAGTCATCGAAATTAAAGGTGACAGTAAGGAGAAGAAAATGGAACTTAATTCAAATCAGATTAGAGAGATAATTCCGCATAGATATCCTATGCAGTTAGTTGATAAGATTACAGACTTTGAGCCAGGTCAGTGGGCTGAGGGTATCAAATGTGTATCTGTAAATGAGTCATTTTTCCAGGGACATTTCCCTGAGGAACATGTAATGCCAGGAGTTCTTATCGTTGAGGCTCTTGCACAGTGTGGAGCTGTTGCAATTCTTTCTTCAGAAGAGTTTAAAGGTAAGATTGCATTCTTTGGTGGTATCAAGAATGCCAGATTCCGTAAACAGGTTAAGCCTGGAGATGTTCTCGAACTTAGATGTGAGATTACAGAGAGAAGAGGACCTCTTGGTTTTGGTAAGGGCGTTGCAAAGGTTGATGGCAAGGTTGCTTGTCAGGCGGAGATTTCATTTGCAATTGGCGATAAACAGTAAATAGACTGAAAAATTTAGCCTTAAAAGAGAAAGTCTAAAAATAGTCTAAAAGAGAAAGTCTAAGAATAGTCTAAAAGAAAAGTCAAAAAAAAGGTCTAAAAAGTTCTAAAAGAGAGAGTTTAAAAAGAAAAATTTGTTGAGAAGGAGATCAGTTAGATGAGTACAAGTTCAGAAGAGTTGAGTAAGCTCACCGCTGAACAGAGGCTCGAGAAAAATCCTCTGTCAGAGTTGTATGCAAAGTTCAGAGTACATTACTATAGAGAGGTATTTCAGCGAATAAATGCCCGAGAGTTGTCGCTTACAACAACTGAGGTTTACTGTGTTGAGATAATCCATAGTCTTGGAAAACCAACTATACAGGAATTTGCAAACTACATAGGAATATCATCTCCAAATGCGACTTACAAGGTTAATTCTCTTATCAAGAAGGGTTACCTGCAGAAGGTTCAATCTGATACGGATAAGAGAGAATTCTATCTTGATGTTACTGACAAATTCTATAAGTATTACAACATAAATGAGAAGTATTTGGAAATTGTTGAGGACCGTCTTAAGGAGGAGCTTTCGAAAGAAGAGTTCAACATGTTCAATGATATTCTGAAGAAAATCTATTATGAGATGATGCCGGAGACTGATCCGGATTAATCTGATAGATTAATCTAACGAATTAATTAGTCGGATTTATAAAATTAGTAAAAAAGTTATTTGTTTTTATAATGAAGAGGGCTATGAGTGAAGTTATTTTTGCTTGTAGCCTTCTTTCTATTATGAGCTTATCATGAGCTTATCATGAGCTTATTATGAGCTTATCATAAGCTTAGTATGAGGATTATGAGACTACTTAAAATAAATATATTATATTTTTCAGTTTCATTTAAGATTATTGTGCTATACTAATTCATAGTTAAGGTTATTGATTCAAAATGGATGGCAGAACAGATTATTCTGTCAGCTATTAGTTTATATATAGAAAGTGGACAGCTGTTTTAAAGGCTGTTTAAGAGGAATAACATGAGTATTTACGGAGAGTATGAAGAGACCTTGCAGAAGGTCATGGAGGATATTGAAACAAGACTACAGAATTACCAGAAACTGGTTCAGTTTGAAACTGGAGATAATGCATATGAGCATCTACTTGCGAGGGTAAAGACAGATGAGAGTATGCGCGAAAAATGTAGACGAAAAGGACTTCCTGAAAATGAGAAGTCGGCCCTTGTGGATCTTACGGATGCCATAGGTATCAGGATAGTTTGTTCATTTGTAGATGATGTATATAATATAGTTGAGCATATTAGAACTTTCAGTAATTGCGAGATAGTTGAAGAAAAGGATTATATAAGGCATGCAAAGCCCAATGGTTATAGAAGCTATCATGTGATTCTTGCGGTTCATACCCAGGAGAAAGATGTGTTAGGGCGAGTTCCTGGTATTTACTATGTGGAACTTCAGATCAGGACTATCGCTATGGATACCTGGGCTGCGCTGGAACATAAGATGAAATACAAGAAGGATATACCTAATCAGGATATTCTTGTGGCTGAGCTTAAAAGGGTTGCGGATGAACTTGCTTCCTGCGACCTTTCTATGCAGACGATTAGAGAACTGATCAACTCGTAAAATGACATAAGTGTCAAAAGGTACTTTTGACACCCACATCATAAAATGCAAAAATAATAGAAATGAAATTGAGGTATTAACATGAATATATTACTTGCAGAAGATGAGAAGGATCTGTCCCGTGCATTGGTGGCAGTTCTTCAGCATAATGGATATACAGTAACTCCGGTATATGACGGAGAGGCAGCAGTGGAAGAAGCTAAGGCAGGCGTATTTGACTGTATGGTATTCGACATAATGATGCCTAAGATGGATGGTATAACTGCTCTTGGGATTATTAGAAATTCAGGTGATATGACACCGGTTCTTCTACTAACAGCCAAGGCTGAAATGGATGATAAGGTAAATGGGCTTGATGCAGGTGCAGATGATTATCTTACAAAACCATTTGTTATGGTGGAGCTTCTTGCCCGAATCAGATCTCTTACCAGAAGGAGTGGAGCATATACACCAAAGAAGCTTTCATTTGGTTCAGTGACTCTAGATATTTTTGGTCAGGAACTCATTTCGGAAAATTCAGTCCGACTTGCTGGTATGGAGGCTAACCTTATGGAGTTCTTCATGATGAATCCAAATAAGAGTTTTACAACAGAGGAGATATATTCTCATGTTTGGAAAGATGGTGAAGAAGGTTCTGAAGTTGTATGGATATACATTTCTTATCTTAGAAATAAACTGAAGTCAATTGTAGCGGATGTAGAGATAAAGGGTGAAAAAGGCGGATCATTTACTTTAGAGAGGTTAAATGGATAGACCAGGTAGAGAGGCTAAGTAAAAGGCTAATAAGAAAGCTATGTAGAGAGGCTAAT
>CAMNGU010000164.1 GCA_946538525.1 uncultured Lachnospiraceae bacterium | reverse complement strand
CTTCCATAATCTTATGGATGTTTATCTTGATGCAGTATTTAATCCAAATATTTATTCTCGTGAAGAAATCTTTAAACAGGAAGGCTGGCATTATGAGCTGACTGATAAAGATAGTGATGTTATTATTAATGGTGTAGTTTATAACGAAATGCGTGGAGTTTACTCATCGCCTGATAATGTTCTTGCGGATTATGTAAACCGAAAAATGTACCCTGATTCACCATATGGAGTTGATTCTGGTGGTGATCCGGATGTTATACCTACATTATCTAGAGAAGAATATCTTGATTATCATAGAAACTATTATCATCCTTCAAATAGTTATATTTATTTATATGGTGACCTGGATGTAGTTGAAAAACTAAAATATATAGATGAGGATTATCTTAAGGATTATGATTACCTTTATGTTCCTTCGGAAATAGCTGAGCAGAAAGGTTTTGATGCTCCTATATCAGATAAGACTGGTTATTCCATCACTCAGGATGAAATAGAGGATAGTGAATCCATAATCAGCTACAATGTTGTGACTGGAAAAAGTACTGATAAGTATTTGAATACAGCTTTGACTATTCTTCAGTATATTCTGATTGATTCCCCGGGTGCACCGCTGAAAAAAGAGATAATCGATGCTGGAATATGTTCAGATGTTGAGTCCATGTACGATAATACTTTACTTCAGCCGCTCTTTACAATTATTGCTAGAGATGCGGATGCGAAGGATGCAGAAACATTTAAAAAGCTTATTGAGGATAATCTTAAGAAATATGTAGATGAAGGTCTTGATAAAGAAGCTATTGAGGCAGCGCTTAATATATTTGAATTTAAATATAAAGAAGGAAATTCTGGAAGATATCCAAAGGGCCTTATGATAGGGCTTACAGATTTTGCCGGTTGGTTATACGATGATGAACTGGCTCAGGATACATTAAAACTTCAGGAGGTTTATGATTTCCTAAGAGAAGGAATTTATAAGAATCATTTGAATCCCGAGGATACTTCACATGGGTATTTTGAAGAACTCATACAGAGAATGCTTCTGGATAATAATCATAAATCTCTTATTACAGCTGAACCTGTTGTGGGACTTAATACAGAGAAAGATGTAGCCCTTACAAAACAATTGGCTGAATATAAGGCAGGATTGTCCCAGGAAGAGATAGATGCGCTGATAGCTGATACTCAGCATCTAAAGGATTATCAAACAGAACCTTCGACTCCTGAAGAGTTGGCAACAATACCACTTCTTGATATAAAGGATATAAATCCTGAACCTAGAAAGCTGTTTAATAGAGAAACTGAAGTTGATGGGGTTAAAGTTATAGCTCATGATATATTTACAAATGGTATTACATATGTAGATATGTTCTTTGATCTTAGTGATATGAAATTCGAAGATCTTGGTAAACTTCAGCTTATAGTTGAACTTCTTAAGTATGTAGATACAGATGAATATACATATAATGACCTGACTAAGAAGATTAATCTTTCAACAGGTGGAGTAACATTTAATATAGGATGCTTCAATAGAATTGGCGCAGATATACTTCCATATGTTTCAGCTAAGTTTAAGACTTTTGATGATAAATTAGAAGAAGGCTTTAGACTTACTCAGGAAATAATCACAAAGTCTCATATTACTGATAGAAAGAGAATTCGTGAAGTTATATCTGAGATCAAGTCCAGTGGAAAGATGGCGCTTGTTGAAGGTGGCCATTCAACAGCTAAGGGCAGAGCGCTTTCTTATATTGATAAGAGCAATAAAATTCTGGATTCTCTCGAGGGAGTGGACTATTTCCGTTATATAGATTATCTTGATAAGAACTTTGATGAGGTGATTGAAGATCTGGTTAAAGAACTGGAGACTCTCTATGTGAGGATGTTTAGAAAAGATAAGCTTATTATTTCCTATACATCTGATAAGAGCGAGTCTACTATGGAAGCACCACTTAATAAACTTCTTAAGGCGATAAGCGATGAGAAGATTTCGGATGATAAGATGATAGTTCCTCTGGAAAATCTATCAGAGGGCTTTAAGACATATTCAAAAGTACAGTATGCAGCCATTGCTTCAAATTATAAGGATAAGGGATTGGAGTTTAATGGTGCGCTGAATGTTCTTAAGACAATCTTTTCTTATGATTATTTATGGATAAATGTAAGAGTTAAGGGTGGTGCATATGGAGCAATGTGTGATTTCAATCATTTAGGTCATTCATTCTTTGTTTCATATAGAGATCCAAATCTTAGAGAGACCTATGATGTATATCGAAATGCAGTTAAATATGTTGAAGAATTTGATTGCTCAGATAGAGATATGACAAAGTATATTATTGGAACTATTGCAAATGCAGATACTCCATTAACACCTTCTGGACTTGGTGCTTTATCATTTGGACAGTATATTACAAATATTTCTAATGAGTTTAGAAAGAAGAGCAGAAAAGAAGTCCTTTCTGCTAATCAGGCAGTTATTCGAAGCTTTGCGCCATATGTCGAAACTCTTGCAGAAAGCGATGTGGTTTGTACGGTAGGTGGTGAAGAAAAAGTAAATGCATGTGCTGATCTGTTTAAAAATGTTGGTAAACTGGTATAGTGTTCTTTGAGCTTTAAATTATAGAATCGTTTTGAATTAAGAATATTGGAATATGGAATTAGAATATGGAATCGAAGAATAATAATCTTGATGAGCTTCTTGCAAATGCAGGAATGAGTACTACTTCACCGGATTTTAAATCTGGATTCGTAGCTATATTAGGTAGACCAAATGTTGGTAAATCTACGCTCATGAATCATCTTATTGGTATGAAGATAGCTGCGGTAAGTAAAAGAGCCCAGACAACCCGTAAGAGAATTCAAACCATTTATACTGATGAGCGGGGACAGATAGTCTTTCTTGATACACCTGGAATAAATAGAGCTGAGACAAAACTGGGTGAGTATATGCTCGATGCAGCGACGGATACTCTCAAAACATGTGATATGATCATGTGGATTGTTGAACCTACAACATTTATTGGTGCCGGGGAGAAATATATTATTGAGCTTATTGGAAAAGCTGTAAATGATATTAGAAAGAAAAATCCTACAAGAGTTGATGGTAAAACTAATTGCCCGGTACTTCTGGTTATCAATAAGATAGATACATTAGTTTCTGGCAAAGAGGGGCCAAATGAGACAGCTATAGAAAATATTATTTCCGCATATAAGTCTCAATTTGGTGAAATAACCGGACTTGTATTTGATGAGATAGTTACAGTTTCGTCTACAGAAGGAACTAATCTGGATTCTCTAATGAGCACCCTTTATGAAATGCTTCCTGTTGGACCAATGTATTTTGATGAAGAGTCCATAACAGATGAGACAGAAAGGGAGATAGCGGCAGAATTTATCCGTGAGAAGTGTCTTCGAAATCTGGATAAAGAAATTCCTCATGGAATTGCGGTAGTGATAGACAAAATGAAAACTCGTCCGGATGGCTCTCTGGTTGATATTGATGCAACTATAATATGCGAAAAAGAAAGCCATAAGGGAATCATTATCGGAAAGAAGGGTGCAATGCTTAAAAAAATCGGTACAGAATCCAGAAAGAGCATTGAAGAACTGCTTGATATGAGAGTTAATCTAAAACTTTGGGTTAAGGTGCGTCCGGACTGGAGAAACAAAACTTCTTACATGTCTGAGTATGGTTATAAGAAATAAATAGTAATATATAGTTATCTATAGTTGTTTATAGTGATATAAAACTATATTAAGTGATATAAAATAGCAGGTTAGAAAATGTATGATAATATAGTGGCACGCGGAATTGTGCTGGATACATCTCTTCTAAAAGAATATGATAAAAGACTAGTAATCCTTACCGAGAATCTCGGAAGGATTACTGTTTTTGCTAATGGTGCAAGAAGGAAGAATTCTCCACTTACGGCTATAAGTCAAAAGTTTGTGATGGGCACATTTAAACTACGACCAA
>CAMNGU010000163.1 GCA_946538525.1 uncultured Lachnospiraceae bacterium | reverse complement strand
ATAGGAGAGTATAAGAAATATACGGTGCTGGCGGCGGTGCTTATGTGTATTGGCATAGTGGCTAGTATATTGCCGTATTTCTTTATATATCAGCTTCTTGGACCGCTTACGAGGGGAGAAGATCTGGAGGTAAAATATGCAGTTCTCAGGATAGTTTATATACTAATATCCAAAGCAGTGTATGGAGTTCTTTATACACAGGGACTTATATATTCCCATATAAGTGCGTATAACACGCTTAAAAATCTAAGGACATCGCTGCAGCGAAAGCTTGAGAATCAGCCGCTGGGAAATATTTTGGATATAGGAACAGGAAGACTCAAGAAGGTTTTTATCGATGATATAGATCAGATAGAGCTACTGCTTGCTCACGCCATACCTGAAGGTATAGCCAATATATTTATTCCGATTCTCATAATAGTACTTATGTATATTTTTAACTGGAAGCTGGGACTCCTGTCTCTTGTTCCTATAGTAGTTGGACTTCTTGCAATGGGAATGATGATGAAGGCTGGTTTTGCAAAGATGAATGATTATTACGAAGCGGCCTCAAAGATGAACAATACAATCATCGAATATATAAATGGAATGGAAGTAGTGAAGGTATTCAATAAGGATGGAGATTCCTATAAAAGATTTGGAGACACAGTACGAAATTACCGTGACTTTACTATCGCATGGTTTAAAGTCTGCTGGCCTTGGATGGCAACTTATAGCAGTGTTCTTCCGTGTCTTGTTCTGCTCATCCTTCCAGTTGGATCACTTATGGTACTGAGCGGAGCGATACCATTAGATAAGCTGATACTTGTTATATGCATGTCTTTTGCAGTTGGTCCTTCATTTCTTAAAGCCCTTAACTTTGCCGGAAAGTTTCCGCAGCTGGATTTTAAGATAAATGAACTTGAAAAGCTTCTGGAGCATCCACCACTTAAGGCCGGAACCTCAGATTTTAGAGGGGATAATCTAAATGTGGAATATAAAAATGTACACTTTTCATATAAGGATGCAGAGGTTTTGCATGGAATCAGCCTTGACTTAAGACAGGGTGAAACTACAGCTCTGGTTGGCGAATCTGGAAGTGGAAAGTCTACTCTTGCGAAGCTACTGGTTCATTACTATGACCTGGACGAGGGCTCGATCAGTATAGGTGGCCAGGATATAACAGATATGTCGCTATATGCATTAAATGAAAAGGTTGCATATGTGGCCCAGGAGCAGTTTCTCTTTAATACTACAATCTACGATAATATATTGCTGGGTAAGCCAGATGCCACTCGGGAAGAAGTATTAGAAGCTGCTGCAAGGGCACAGTGTAATGAGTTCCTGGATAGACTTCCAAATGGAATAGATACAGCTGTTGGAGATGGAGGCAAGATGCTTTCAGGAGGAGAGAGACAGCGTGTCGCTCTAGCGAGAGCCATACTTAAGAATGCTCCTATCATAGTGCTGGATGAAGCAACTGCATTTATGGATCCGGAAAATGAGAAGAAAATGAATGCGGCAATCGATGAGATAATCAGAGGAAAAACTGTAATAGTAATAGCCCATAGATTATCCACTATTAAGAATGCAGATAAAATATGTGTCCTTAAGGAAGGTAGTCTCATCGCTTCGGGTACTCACAGTGACCTGCTTGAAACAAGTGAGGAATATGCAAAGCTATGGAATGCATCAGTTAGTGCCAGCACATGGAAGATACGAGATTAGTATAGAGATTTCTAATTAGCTAGAAAGGAGATTCTTATGATTAAGATAATGCATAGACTTATCAATATGACAGGAAGATATAAGGCGAGAATCAGATGTTCTTATATAACTTCCTTTATAAAGGGCATATTTATGAAAATGCCTATGGTTCTCTGCTTTTTTGCAATAAGTATGTTTATGCAGGAAAAGATGGAGAAGAAGATATGTATATATATGTTGTTAGGTATAGTAGCCAGTGTAATTCTGGAAGCTATATTTGAACATATCACAAATGTTCTCGAGTCTGCTGCCGGATATATGGTATTTGCTGATATGAGAAATAGACTAGGTGATCACCTCAGAAAGTTACCTATGGGATATTTTACAGAAGGAAATATCGGAAAGATTAGTTCAGTGCTTTCTACGGATATGGTCTTCATCGAAGAAAACTGTATGGCAGTTCTAGCGGAAACTGTAACATTTATGATATCCCAGGGAATTATGGTTATTATGATGTTTTTCCTGAACTGGAAGATAGGAATACTGACACTGATTATTACTGGAGTTTTTATTCTGGTTGGGAATCTGATGATGAAGAATACTCTCGAGCATTCAGAAAAGAAACAGGAATACAGTGAACATCTTACAGATGCAGTGCTGGACTTCACAGAAGGAATAGGAATTATAAAGTCTTATAATCTTCTGGGAGATAAGTCGAAGTCTCTTACAGAGAACTTCAAAAAATCCTGTGATGAGAGTATTGCCTTTGAAGTGGATTATTCTCCATGGGCAAGAGCTATGTATCTTACATATGGAATAGGTACAGCAGCGACTCTGGGACTGGGATACTACTTATATAATCTTGGAGAGTTAAGAGTCGATTACTTTATTGGTCTTATCATATTTCTCTTTGACCTTTATGTTTCAATCAAGGCCTATTATGGACAGATTGCAAGACTCACAGTTACCTCTGCCTGCCTCGACAGGATAGAAGCTGTGTTCGCGGAGAAGGAGCTAGAGGATACTGGTAAAGAGGTACTAGAATTAAGTAATACGAGTGGAAAAGATATAGCGAAGAATATAGGTGATAGTTCAGAGATTGAATATAAAAATGTAACATTTGGATATACGGATAAAGATGTTATGAAGAATGTATCCTTCTCAATTAGACAGGGAGAAATGACAGCATTGGTTGGTCCATCGGGTGGTGGTAAATCGACCATCGCAAATCTTCTTGCAAGATTTTGGGATGTGAAGGATGGAAGTATAAAAGTAAGAGGAAAGGATATTAGGGATGTATCCCTTGGAAGCCTGATGGATAGTATCAGTATGGTATTCCAGAGAGTATATCTATTCCAGGATACGGTAGCTAACAATATCTCCATCGGTCGTCCTGATGCTACTAGAGAAGAAGTGATAGAAGCTGCGAAAAAAGCGAGATGCTACGACTTTATTATGCAGCTGCCAGAGGGCTTTGATACAGTTATCGGAGAAGGTGGAGCCTCCCTTTCAGGCGGAGAAAAGCAGAGAATATCTATAGCGAGATGTATACTTAAGGATTCTCCAATAGTAATTCTGGATGAGGCTACAGCGAGTGTAGATGCCGATAATGAAAGAGCGATACAGGAGGCTATCTCTGAACTTTGTAAGGACAAGACGCTTCTGGTAATAGCGCATAGACTTAAGACTATCAAAGATGCAGATCAGATACTTCTTATCTCAGATGGAGAGATAAAAGAAAGAGGAACCCACGATGAACTGATGTCTATAGGTGGGCAGTATTCTCATATGGTGGAACTTACGGCATAATGCCTATAATTCATTAAATTTATCAAAATAAATAACCAACAATCATGGCTGTCAGCTCTCGTATGACAGCCTTTTTATTTTTGCCGCCGTTATGAAACATCGTGTCATGTACTGCGGCTTCGACAGTTGTAAGAATCAGGTAAGAGGCTATTTTTAAATCCTTGACCTTTAGTTCATCTTTATAGGCTGAGAGCACGGAAATAAACATTTGAGTCAGCCCCCTTTTATGAACCATTTCGATTTCTCTGAATTCATCCGACTGTTCTGATAGGGATGCTATCTCACGCTGAAATGCGGTCTCATATTCATGACCTTTAAATACTGTTTCAATATATAGATATACAGTTTCTTCGATGGAAAGGTTGTCTAGATTATTGAAAGGACTTGGTGTTGATTCCTTTTCGGATTCTTCACTCAGATTCATAGGGGTAATGACGACATCATATATGTCAGCCACAAGCTCCTTATATAGATCCTTTTTATCCTTGTAATATGAATAAAATGTACCGATGGATA
>CAMNGU010000162.1 GCA_946538525.1 uncultured Lachnospiraceae bacterium | reverse complement strand
ATATGGTCTTGATGACAGAACACCAGAAGGAAAGCAGTTCTGGCTTAACTATTTTGGGGTAGAAAAGGGAATTTATGAGCAGATTCTTAAAGAGCCACAGAAAGTAATAAAGGGCACTGTTAAGGAGCTTGCTGAGAAATATGATACAACAATTGAACTTATGACAGGTTTCCTTGATGGTATTGATGACAGCCTTAAGCAGTCTAACAATCTTGATGATGTTACTGAGGATTCAGAGGTTACAATCGATATCGATACAGAGAAGCTTTATATGAACATGGTTGGATGTAATGCTGAGTGGCTTTACACACTTCCTGAGTGGGATGCTATTTACGATAAAGAGACAAGAGATGCATTATACAAGAAAGAGAAGACTTCTCATACAGTTGTAAAAGCGCCAAAGGTCGGAAGAAATGATCCATGTCCATGTGGTAGTGGAAAGAAATTCAAAAAATGTTGTGGTAAATAAATGAGTATTAGCGCGAGAATAAAACCTCGCGCTTTTCTGTTTTATAGAACTATAATTAAATTGTTTGAAAAATAATAGTTTAATAATTTAGAATTTAATAAGAAAGCAATCGACAAGAAAGGTTAAGATGGGTTTTACAGAGGACAAGAAAAAAGGCATTACAGGGGGCTATACAAAAGAACAGATAGAAGCTGTACAGTGGTATAAGGGTGCGATGATGGTGCTTGGTACACCAGGAGCCGGAAAGACCACGGTTATAGTCAACAGGGTAAATAACTTAATATGTCAGCATGGTGTAAAACCTGAAAATATTTTGGTTATCACATTTACCAGAGCAGCAGCTGATTCCATGAGGGAAAGATTTCTGGAAATGACATCTAAGGATAGTACTTCAGTCAGGTTCAGCACATTTCATTCATTTTTCTTTTGGATAGTAAGGACTGCTTTTGGGCAGAAGTTTAATCTAGGTGTCCTTGATGAGAATATGAAGAGAAGTGTATTGAAGAATATCCTGAAGGGAATAGATCAGGAAAACTTCGATAATGAAGAACTTCTTGCCAGTGTTCTCAATCAATTGGGGATACTTTCCTGTAATATGATAGATATTGAAAACTATTACAGTAAGGATATGCCTGAGGATCAGTTCAGAGAACTATATAGAAAGTACGAAAAGTATAAGACTGATAATGGTGTTCTGGATTTTGACGATATGGTTACCAGATGCTATAAGTTGCTTAAGGACCGTCCTGATATATTGGATGCTGTAAGGCGATTATATCCATTTATCCTGGTGGATGAGTATCAGGATACCAACAGGATTCAGTATGAGCTTCTAAAGATGCTGGCAAAACCTTTGGAAAATGTATTTGTTGTAGGTGATGATGATCAGTCTATTTATGGATTTAGAGGTGCCAGACCTGATATTATGAAGCTCTTTGAGAAAGACTTTCATAATGCAAAGGTAATGCAGCTTAGCAATAATTTCCGCTGTCCTTCTGAGATAGTGGACTTTTCTTCCAAAATCATCGCTGAGAATAAAAACAGATATGATAAGATGCTGGTTGCGGCTAATAGTAAGCGCGGAGTTGTTAGAATAACAGAAACTGAGGATGCTGCAGCTGAAAACCAGAGAATTATTAAAAGAATAAAGAAGGCTGTTAAGAGTGGCTTTGCATATAATGACATCGCTATACTTTACAGGACAAATGTGGGACCTCGTAGACTTATGTATAAGATGAGGCTCGAAGGGATTCCATTTAGCGTAAGAGATGTGGTGCCGGATATATTTAGTAATCCATA
Source organism: uncultured Lachnospiraceae bacterium (assembly GCA_946538525.1). Taxonomy (GTDB): domain Bacteria; phylum Bacillota; class Clostridia; order Lachnospirales; family Lachnospiraceae; genus Eubacterium_Q. Next base: position 2,263 of record CAMNGU010000162.1, on the reverse strand, counting down.
TATAAAGCCTTTTATAAGTTACATCAAATATGCTCTTGGTGATCATAGGAGAGAACTTTTTCTCGATATCATGAATAAGCCTGTAAGATATATAAGCCGCGATATGCTGGATACCGAGATTATTGAGATTAAGGAGCTGTATAAAAAGGTGAGAGATAAGAAGTATGTTATGGATAATCTTTATGACCTGAGCAGTAGTCTAAAGGCGATAAAAAAGCTTTCGCCATTTGCGGCAGTTAATTATATCCGAAAAGCAGTTGGGTATGATAAATACATTAGTGAACTTGCGAAAGAGCGGAATATGGACTATGATGAGCTAATCAGTAACATAGAAGAATTCCACAATATGCTTACAGATATAGAAACCTTTGATGAAATGTTTGATATGATTGAGACTACCAGGGAAATGAGAGAAAATATCAAACGGGATTCGGATAATAGGAATTCTGAAGGGGTTCAGCTTATGACACTTCATAGTGCTAAGGGCCTTGAATTCAGACAGGTTCATATTATGGATGTAGTGGAGGACAGTATTCCTCATAAGAAATCTAAAACTCCCGACGAAATAGAAGAAGAGAGACGACTTCTCTATGTGGGTGTTACTAGAAGTAGCGAGATGTTATATCTATACACACCAAAGAAGCTTGGGGAAAAGAAAGCAAAAGTGTCCAGGTTTATTAAACAAATATTTAGTATTGGAGATAGAAATGGAATTAGCTGATATAAGAGTTGAAATCGATAAAATTGATGATGAACTTAAGACTCTATATTTTAAGAGAATGGAACTTTCAAAAGAAGTTGCAAAGATTAAGTCGGGTAAAGAAACAGGAAAGAAAGATAATGTTTATAAACCTGATAGAGAAAGACAGATTATTGAAAGATTAACTTCTGATCTTGAGGGGGATAAGGAAGTACTTAAAGAGGATTATATCTTATTTATTAAGAGAATCCTGGAAAACAGTAAGAACTATCAGAGAAAGCTCCTGTCTGAGGATTAAGCGGGATAAAAAGAATTAGTGAATTAGGGAAGTGTAAAAGGTGAGGAAACTTCTAAAATATTTAAATGAATATAAACTAAGAGCCGTATTGGCACCATTATTCAAAATGCTTGAAGCTATATTTGAACTACTGGTGCCTCTTGTTATGGTTAAACTTGTGGATGTAGGTATAAAGAATCATGATAATGCCTATATTTTTAAATGCGGAGGCATTCTGCTTCTGCTTACTTTTATTGGTTATGCTGCATCTATAACAGCTCAGTATTTTGCTGCCAGATCTGCTATAGGTTTTGGAAATGCACTTAGAAAAGATGTATTTAAGCATATCAATAGTTTTTCCTTTGAAAATATAGATGGTTTGGGTACATCTACTCTTATAACTAGAATGACCAGTGATATAAATATTACTGTTACTGGCGTCAATATGTTCTTAAGATTATTCCTTAGATCTCCTTTTATTGTATTTGGTGCTGTTATCATGGCTTTTACAGTGGATTCAAAGACATCCATGATATTTATGTTTGTTCTTCCACTTTTGATGCTGGTAGTGTTTACGCTTACATTTGCATCTATTCCTATGTATAAGAAGGTTCAGAATAAACTGGATAAGGTAACCCTGCTTACAAGAGAAGGTCTTATAGGTATAAGAGTTATCAGAGCCTTTAATAGACAGAGAGTGGAATCAAGAGAATATAGAAAGGCAAATGAGTCTCTTATGGATTCTCAGCTTGCTGTGGGCCGTGTATCCACATTTATGAATCCGGTTACCAATCTTATTGTGAATCTGGGGATTGCATCTCTTATATATACTGGAGCGGTTAAAGTTCAGGCTGGTGATCTTACTCAGGGACAGATCATAGCTCTTGTTAATTATATGTCACAGATACTAGTGGAACTTGTTAAGTTGGCAAATCTTATTATTACACTGACTAAGGCTGCAGCCAGCGCAAATAGATTAAGAGACCTTTTGGAGACTGAGCCTACTCAAGTTTATGGAGAACCAATAGAAGAAGATCCGGATGCTCCCGTAAGAAAGCCAAGAGCTTCTGTTGTGTTTGATCATGTTTCCATGTGCTATAAGGGCTCACAGGAAGCGGCTATTAAGGATATAAGCTTTGAGGCTAAGGCTGGACAGACAATTGGTATCATCGGTGGTACGGGTTCCGGTAAATCTACGCTCGTTAATCTTATTCCAAGATTTTATGATATCACAGATGGAAGTATTAAGATTGATGGCCTTGAGATTGAGAAGTATACAAAGGATG
>CAMNGU010000161.1 GCA_946538525.1 uncultured Lachnospiraceae bacterium | reverse complement strand
TATACTAATTTTTTTTTAGCAATTCGATAACATTTTTACACAATAATATAACTATCAATCATGTGCAGATTCAGGCTCTTTTTTAGCATAACTACAAATTAATTCTAAAATAAAACAGAGCCGCCACGGGGCAGGATACTCCGTGACAGCTCTAAAGCTATATAGGCTAATTCTTTTTTTGTGATTTTCTACTCACTATAAACTGTCGTATCATATAGAATCCGAACAGCGCTGCGGCGATAAGGAAGATTACGCCTATAATAGTGAGTAGAATCACATGGTTGGTTGAACCTTCACTGCTAATAAATATTTTATATGCGAGGTATATGAGGTATGCGGCAACCATACTTCGCATTATGAGTTTTGTATACTTATCATCAAAGTTCATATCTTTTCTCCAATCTTCCTATGTATAAGAGGGTTTCTTTGTGATAACAAGGCTATGCAATCTATTACGAATGACTACATTGTCTTAATTATCATATGTATGAGAACATTCTAGCTATCATGATTTACCAGTCTTGTGATTTGATACTACATCGAATACTACGGCTATAAGGAGAACTGCTCCCTTAACTACATACTGCCACTGATCTGGAAGACCGTAGATTGACATACCTTGGTTGATAACACCGAGGAGAATAGCTCCGATCATGATACCAGGAACTGTACCAGAACCACCATATGCTGAAGCACCACCGATGAAACATGATGCGATAGCGTCCATTTCGTATGAGTTACCCATGTTACCGTCTACAGAACCGATTCTTGATGCAACCAAGAGTCCTGAGAAACCTGCGAGTACACTCATAAGGAAGTATGCCCAGAAGTAAACCTTTCTTGGGTCAATACCTGAAAGCTTTGTAGCTTTCTCATTTCCACCTACTGCATAGAAGTAACGACCAAATACTGTAGATGAAGTGATAAATGCGAATATAAGTACTACTGCAAGGATCCAGATAAGCATTACTGGAATACCTTTGTACTGTGATAATTTAAATGAGTAGATTACGATGAGTACATCGATTATTACTATCTTAGCGATTGAAGCTACAGGTGAAAATCCTTCAATACCCTGGCTCTTCTTCTTGCTAGCGCTAATGATTGTATATACCAAAAGTCCAACTGCTACTACTGCACCAACAATGATTGCTGATTTACAATTACCCTTCTCATCAAGTCCACCGATCTGGATGTATGATGTGAAAAGGTTTAGGAACTTAGGATTCATAACTGAGATTGTTCTTGAATCAAGTACGACTCTTGCAAGACCTCTAAAGAGGAACATACCTGCCAGTGTACAAATAAATGGTGGTATATGTACATAACCTACCAACCATCCTTGCCAGATACCGATAACTATTGATACTGACATTGATACAAGAATTGCTACTATTGGACTATATCCACTGTCCATCATCTTTGCTGCTAATGCAGCTGAAAGACAAAGTGTTGAACCTACAGAAAGGTCAACGTTACCACCAGTCAGAATACATAGAAGCATACCACACGCCATAACCAGAACATATGCATTCTGGAGCAGAAGGTTTGACATATTCTGAGGCAGTATCAGTTTTCCACCGGTAAGAATGGTAAAGAAGATAAATACTACTACCAAAGCAATTACCATGGTGTATTTTTTGATAAATGTTTTTACATTCATTACTTTTACTCCTCCAATTATTCGGATTATTTTTTTTCTTCTGTTTGCTAACCCTATGCACGGGAATTATCTTTGTGAGACAGAATTGCACTCATGATTTTCTCCTGAGTTGCTTCCTCTGCTGTAAACTCACCAACTATTTCACCTTCATTCATTACATAGATACGGTCACACATACCCAGAAGCTCTGGCAGCTCAGAGGATATCATTACTACTGCTTTACCCTCTTTAACCATATCATTCATTATTGAATAAATTTCGTATTTAGCACCTACATCGATACCTCTTGTAGGCTCATCAAGTATCAGAACATCCGGTTCAGCAAACATCCACTTTGAAAGCAGAACCTTCTGCTGATTACCACCGGATAGATTTCCAACAGCCTGTTCTACGCTCGGTGTCTTGGTCTTCATTGCCTCAACATATTCCTGAGCAACCTTTGCTTCTTTGATGAAATCTATAATTCCCTTCTTGGATATTTTTTCCATCTTAGCCATGGTCGTATTCTTAGCTATGGAATCAGGAAGTACCAGACCATTTGTTTTTCTATCCTCAGTAACATATGCCAAGCCATGCTGTATCGCATCATGTTCATTTTTCAACTTAACTTCTTGTCCCTTTATGAACTCTTGACCTGATATGTTACTTCCGTAACTTTTTCCAAACAGTGACATAGCCAGCTCAGTTCTTCCAGCACCCTGGAGTCCTGAGAAACCTACTATCTCACCCTTATGAACCTTGAAGCAAACCTTCTTGTCCATACATTTATCCGTATATACAGGATGATATACAGTCCAATCTTTTGCTTCGAAAACTACCTCGTTACTTACATTATGCACTCTAGATGGATAACGGTCAGTAAGTTCACGACCAACCATTCCCTTAATGATTCTGTCTTCATCAATGTTGTGATCAGGATTGTCCATTGTCTCAATGGTTGAACCATCTCGAAGGACAGTAATACGATCAGCTACATAAGAAACCTCATTTAACTTATGCGTGATAATGATAGAAGTAAGTCCCTCTTCCTTGAAGCCGAGGAGCATATCCAGCAGCATCTTTGAATCCTCTTCGTTAAGCGATGAAGTAGGCTCATCGAGGATGAGAAGCTTAACATTTTTTGAAAGAGCTTTCGCAATCTCAACCAGCTGCTGCTTACCTGTACCTATATCTTTAATCAAAACTGAAGGGCTCTCCTTAAGGCCAACTCTCTTCATCTGTTCGCCAGCCTGTACAAATGTTGCACTCCAATTAATTTTTCCTATTTTATTTTTTCGCTCATTTCCCAGGAACATATTCTCTGCAATTGTAAGTTCAGGGATTAGAGCAAGCTCTTGATGAATAATAACTATTCCAAGTTCTTCACTATCATGAATATTATGAAATTCACATACCTTACCATTATATACAATGTCTCCTGTGTACTCTCCAAATGGAATCGTACCCGAGAGAACATTCATCAGTGTCGATTTACCAGCACCATTTTCTCCAACCAACGCATGTATCTCACCACGCTCAACCTGAAGGTTGACATTGTCCAGCGCCTTTACACCAGGATAAAGTTTGGTAATTTCTTTCATTTCCAATATATAATCAGACAAGTCATTACCTCCTTCTTTTTTTTCTTTCTGTTCTTAATATTTCTAATATAATCCCATAAATTAGATATGACCCTTTGAATGCTATGCACTCTCGAGTCATATCTATTTATGAGTAATTTACTTAACTGTTATACCTTTACTTAGTTAGTTGGATGAGCATATCCATCTTCATCCATTGTGTAGTATCCTGTATCAACAAGTTCCTTCTGGATGTTGTCCTTTGTAACAACTGTAGGAACAAGAAGGTATGAAGGAATTACTCCTGTACCATTGTCATATGAAGTTGTATCATATGCACACTCGAAGCCCCATCCTGAAGCGTCGATAAGTGCTGCATCAGGTGTCTCACCATTAAGAAGTGCGATACCAACATCAAGTGTAACGACTGCCTCGTTTGCAACTGCCTTGTAAACTGTCATTGTCTGCTTTCCATCAACGATGTTAGCAAGGTTAGCCTCGTCACCATCCTGTCCTGTGATGATAACTGAATTGCTTCCAGCATAGTCTGTTTCGATAGCCTGTGTAACACCAAGTGCTGTTGAGTCATTTGAACAAAGAGCTACATCAAGCTGTGTTCCGTCTGAATAGTTTGAACCAAGAATGTTCTGGAATCTTGTCATAGCTGTTGCTGTATCCCAAGACTTTGTAGCAACCTGATCAAACTCTGTCTGTCCTGAAGGAACAACGAGTTTTCCATCATCAATGTATGGCTTAAGTACATCAAATGCACCATTGAAGAAGAATCCAGCATTGTTATCAGCAGGATCACCGGCTGTAAACTCAATGTTGAAAGGTCCTTCAGCAT
>CAMNGU010000160.1 GCA_946538525.1 uncultured Lachnospiraceae bacterium | reverse complement strand
CTCTGTGAGCAGAAGCCCATAGAGTAGGCTATCTGTGAATAAGAATAATCAGTTCTTGTGAGTAAAGCCTGAGAAGCTTTGATTCGAATATTCATAAGATAAGTTCCGAGAGTATTACCGGTTTCTTTTCTAAAAAGTGTTGCCAGGTAGCTCGGGTTGAGATTTACTTTTTCAGCAAGTAATTCCAGAGTTATCTTTTCATTAAAATGAGAATCAATATAGTTGAGGCATTCTAGGATATGTCTTGAGTATTGATTCTCTTTTTTATGCTCTCTAACAGTTTCAACAAATATAGTCCAGACTTCTTTGTTGAGCTCGCGTATCTCATCTATAGATTTTGCAACATCAGCCTTCTGAATATATATATCGCTGATAGAATAAACTGTTTCCTGTGGTATACCTTCCTCTATTAAGTATCTTGTGGCAAGTCCGGTATTAACGATGAAGAGATATCTCATATTGCGTAGAGGGTCCTTGGAGAGAGTGCCTTGTATCGTAGGTTCCATTATATTTATAGAATCCCTTATGGCCCTTTCATCTCCGTTGATAAGATAACGGAATCTCTTTGTCTCATCTCTATATGTGGTATGTATAAAACCTGTTTCAGCATGCTCATGAAGGAGTTCAAGTATCTCGTCCATGTTGATTGCTCTAGTTTTCTTATTTTCCGTACTTGCTTTTCTTGAAGCCATGGCTTTTCTCCTGTGAAATGATTATAAAGATTATAACATGAATAGAAATATTTTGATATAAAGAACTGGGGCTATGTTTTATCCTATATGGTGATTATTTTGATTTGAATTAGTTTTAGCATTCTATATATTTTTAGTATATTTTGGGGGTACATATGGATTTACTATTTGCGTCAGGATCTAAAAGAGAAGTGACTCAACTTGGAGAGTCAGCTATAAAGGATCTGGCTATTCAAGATATACTTGAAGCGATATCTGGAAATGAGAGAGATATTATAATTCTTAAAGAAATCATTTCGAGCATTCCAAAGGATATCAGGGACTCAGTCTATAGACAGGAGATTATGAAGGATTTTCTAGCGAGCGTTGAGTTTACTGATGACATGGATAATGCGCTGAGTCTTATCAAGACTCTTAAGGATTATGGCAGCAGCAGAACTATGATGAGGCAAAATGATTCAACTCTCTATACACTTCTTGAAAATCTTCGCGAGCTATCGGTATATGTAGAAGTGATAGAAAGTCTTTATTCTTGTTTGGATAAATATGAGGTAAAAGCTAAGGGACTATGCGACCTTAGAGACAATCTGAAGCAAGTTATAGAGGATGATAAGTTTGAAGAAGCAAAGGCAGATATAGAGACGATATTGGAGGATCTGTCCTGCGTCAGAAGTGCAAATGTAGGCGTGACATTTACTCCTGATATGAATATCGATGAGGTTAAGGTTGTCGATTTTGTTCCTTATAAAATCAAGTCTAAGTACAAGTTTGCAGAGATAGCTGCAGAGCTATCCAATATCATGAATGCCAGTAATCAAAATATTGGTGGACCTAAGCCGATGGTTAATACTAAGGTGGTGGATCCGCTTCTGGTTGCCATGGCACCTGTTATTGAAAAACATCTGAAGAGACATTTTGTCAGAATGAAGAGTGTTATGTCTAAGTATGTAAATATGGATAGCTCTTCTATGATTCAGATGTATGAAGGACTTGTCTTCTACATAAATTTGGCCAGATTTGGAAGAAGGATAGTTAGTGAAGGGGAGAAGATAACATTTCCTGAGTTCCCTGCTTCTTCAGTGGATGACCTGGGCAGAGTGCCTTTAGAAAAATGTACATTTGAAATAAATGATCTATATAATGTTCGTCTCTTTATATCCCAGGAGAAAAATATAGTTAAGAATGATTTTTCATTTAAGCCGTCGGAGAATCTTTTTATCCTGACAGGACCCAACCGTGGTGGAAAGACTATCATAGAACAGGCACTGGGAATTATATCGCTTCTTGCAGCGGCGGGTTGTTATGTTACAGCAAGTAAGTGTAAGGGTGTTCCATTCTCGAACATTCTGACTCATTTTCCAATAGATGAGAATCTTACTATCAATTATGGCCGACTGGGAGAAGAGGCTGTTAGAATTAAAGAAATAGTTGGAGAGGCGGATAACAGAACGCTGATACTCTTCAATGAAACATATTCTACTACCAGCGCGGAGGATGGACTCTATCTTTCAAAGGATCTTCTAAGAGTACTTAAAGAGAAAGGCTCAGCTGTCATCTTTAATACTCATATCCACGAGGTTGCAAGGTCCATAGGAGATATGAATAAATGGAACGGAGAGTCGAAGTTCGTGAGCCTCATCATGGAAATCGTGAATAATGAGAATACCTTTAAGGTAAAGAGAAGTGAACCTGACTCATGCTCCTATGCTATGAATATTGCAAGGAAGTATGGCATAACATATGAGCAGATGACAGGGAAGGAAAGTTAAACTGTTGGTTCACTTGTGTGATATTTTTAACTTTGCTATACTTAGGATTAATTAGTCACCAAGTGTGGTAATGTTGGTGATAAAATATGCACAATAAATGAATAAAAAAAGGAAGGATGATAATATGAGACGCTGCGAAGTATTAGCTCCATGCAGAGCTTGAGGAGACTGTATGGAGGGAGAGAAAGCTAATACTATATTAGTTTTATAATATATTTCCTCAGGCTTTGCTCTAATCATAGATTATAAGAAATTAGGTTACTGAATGACCTGATTAATAACTAGAATTAAGGAGCAAAGAAAAATGAATAAAGAAAAAGCTAATCATGAAAGAACTAATAAAAGTGTTAACAAGGATCTAAAGGATTTTTATATTCTTTGGAGTACTCAGAGTTTGTCACAGCTGGGAAGTGCAATAACTGCATTTGCGCTTACGCTATGGCTATATGAGAAGACGGGTTCAGCTCTTAATACAGCGGCGCTTAGAATCTTTACATATGCGCCATATGTCATAATGAGTATCTTCGCAGGAGCACTTACAGATAAGTTCGATAAGAAGAAGACTATGCTGATATGTGACCTGCTGGCAGCCCTTACTACAGTTGCAGTATTTGTGTTATATAAGACAGATACACTTTCTGTGTGGCATCTCTATCTGATAAATGCTGTGTCAGGGCTAATGAATACTGTTCAGCAGCCTGCGTCAGAAGTAGCTTATACGATGGTGATTCCGAAGGAACATTATCAAAAGACCAGTGGTCTACAGCAACTATCGAGATCCCTTGTGACGATAGGAAATCCTCTGATTGCAGCAGCAGTTTATGGGCTTGCAGGACTAGATGCAGCGATAGTGATAGACCTTATATCCTTTGCAGTTGCATTTATCGCACTTGCTTGTTTTATAACCATTCCTGAAGTACCTGAGAAGGAGGCAAATGAGGGAAGCGTCCTTAGTCTTGCTAAGGAAGGACTGGTGTACTTAAAGGATAATCCGCTGATTCTGTATATAATCCTGTTTCTGGCGGGAGTTAATTTTATAGCTTCAGCCTTTGATGCTGTTCTGCCGGCATTTATCATTCCGAGTCCTAAGGGTGGCAATTCAATCTATGGAATAGTTACATCCTTTTCAGGAATTGCTATGGTAGTCGGAAGTCTTATAGCTACGGCTATGCCAAAGCCAAAGAATAGAGTAAGGGTTATATATTCATCGATGCTTTTCTCCCTTGGAACAGAGAACTTCCTTCTGGCATTTTCCAGAAGTCCGGTTCTTTGGTGTGTAGCTGAGATAATTGGATGGATATTTGTTCCAGTAATGAGTACGAATCAGACTGTAATTATGAGGAATTCTATTCCTGAAAGATTACAGGGAAGAGTATATGCCTGCAGAAATACATTGCAGTTCTTTACAATCCCTATAGGACTCCTCTTTGGTGGAGTTATGGTGGATGAGGTGTGTGAGCCGATTATGAAACATTCTGGTGAAACTCTTCAGTTCCTTTTCGGAAGTGGAAAGGGCTCGGGAGCTACGCTGATGCTTTTCATACTTGGAGTTCTTGGAACTACTATGTGTCTCGTGTTTGGACAAATACTTAAGAAGTATAATTATTCGGATTAATTATGT
>CAMNGU010000159.1 GCA_946538525.1 uncultured Lachnospiraceae bacterium | reverse complement strand
TTCAAACACAAACGATGAAATTGTGGAAAATACTTCCTCGGAAGCAATAGATAACACTGAGGAAAACGGTGGTGTTCTTGTCGTATATTTCTCCGCAACAGGTACCACTAAGGGCGTTGCGGAAAAGATTGCGGGTATTACAGGTGCAGATACATATGAAATCAAGGCAGCACAGGAGTACACGGATGCTGATCTAAACTGGAATGATTCAAATAGCCGTTCAACCAAGGAACAGAATGATTCATCCGTAAGACCTGAGATAGGAAGTGAAGCCGTATCCCTTGATGGTTATACAACCATTTATATCGGGTATCCAATCTGGTGGGGAGAAGAGCCCCGCATCATGGATACATTTGTAGAGAGCTACAGTTTTGATGGCATTACCATGATTCCATTCTGTACTTCAAGCAGCAGTGGAATAGGAAGAAGTGGTCAGAACCTTGCGGATAATGCAGGAAGTGGTACATGGCTCGACGGAAAGCGTTTTGGTGCTGGAGTAACGGAGGATGAGATCAGATCCTGGATAGAGGGTTTACAGTAAAGAAAGAGCGAGGGCGGATACATGCAAGGAAAACATAATACCATGATAAAAAGAATCCGTTACTGCCTGTGGTATTCATCATGGGCGCAATAATCCTCGGACTTGTGATCAATATGATATCAGGCAGCTCGAACAAACAGGATTTTGGCGGAGGAAGATTCGGGCAGAGCCTTACTGCGATAGCGAAGCTTGCTCCTGATGCAGACATGTGCGAAGGATTATCGATACATTATTCGGGAGGCTCGTCGCTTTCGGATGATATTCAGAAGTGGCTGGATGTTAATGGTATCAATAAATAAGACAGCGATGTCACAACAGTATTTAAAGGTTTGACAACAAAATAATTAGATATAAGATTTTTAATGCTAAAGTGTACCTATCAGATATGAAAGATATTTGGAGGTACACTTTTTATGTATGCAAATAGTATTGTAAGAATGGAAAAAAAGGCTGTGGTTAATAAACTCAAAAAGTCCATAGATAGAACATTTCTCAATGTATTCTTATATGCACTTATGGCTGAAGTACTTAACAAGGGGCTTACTGCCGGGTACAGTCTTTTAAGTGGACACTCAGAATATATGACTAAAGACTTCGGATTTATACTTATGATAGCATTTGCCGCACCTGTTATATTTATTCTTTACAGAGGCGTTAGATATGAAAATCTTGACCTAAAGGAAAAAATAGCAGGTGAAAGTAATATGACTGTAGGGAGACTTATACTGATGCTTACACTTCTTCTGGGAGTTGGAATAGCTTCAAGCCTTATCACATCTATTGGAGAATACACTGTTAGTAGATTTGGTCTTACAGTTATGAATGATTCTGAGTGGGCAAAGGGTGAATCAATAACAACAGTTTCACTTATTATCTATGGAACTATTGTAGGTCCAATAGCGGAGGAACTTATGTTTAGAGGATATGTTCTTGGAAAGCTAAAGAAACATGGGGAGTTTTTTGCAATAGTTGCATCTGCGCTTATATTCGGAGCATTTCATGGAAATGTAATCCAGCTTGTACATGCAGGTCTTGCTGGTATTATCTATGGGTTTGTAGCATCAAGATATGGAGTTAAATGGTCCATAGCACTTCACATCTTCAATAATGGAATCTGGGGGCAGGGGATGACTGCACTTATTATACTTACTAGGTCAGAGGTTCTTGGACTTATACATACTTTGCTTCCAATATTTGCTTTTTTTATCTCCATTATCTATCTCTTCCTGAACAGAAAGAAAGTTGCTGGTTATATCAAAAGAAATAAATCTAATGCCAGTTTATTCTATGCAGTTACATCTGTATGGTGTATAGCTGTAGTAATCCTTAGATTCATGTAAACAGAGTGTAACCTGAGTCGCAACATTATTCGAGAGTTTCACAACAGAAAAGAAGAATATGATGAAATATCTGATATAGTCAGTACATCAAGAGGAAAACATCAAAGAAAGAGGAAGAAAGATGAAAACATTAAAGGATAGTATTAAAAGTATATTTTTGAGTATGGGATATATGGCTGTAATAGTTATATTCTGTATAATCCCTTTGGCACTTGCATTTGTGATTAACACGGTTATAACAGGAAACTTTGATTTTGCTATCAAGTATCTTGATATGGTTTGTTTCGGTGTAGGAGCACTTATGGTCGTATTACTTTTCAAGAAAAATGGAAAGCCGTACCTTCCTAAATCAGTAAAGGTGTCAGGAAAGTTTTTACTTTCTGTAATGATAATAGGAGCATTAATTACTTTTATAAATGTTACAATCTGTATTTGTGCTACATTCGATCCCAATGATGTTATAAAAGTTAATTTTGTAAAGCAGTTTGCTGCAATTTTTCAGGCTCCATTTGTGGAGGAACTGATAATGAGATACCTGGCTACAGCAGCTATAAAGAAAGATAAGAAAGATTTTAGTATAGTAGCACTTCTCTTTACATCTATTGTATTTACTGCTCTTCATTTCAGTTCAAATCCTGTTGTTTGGATAAATCATATGGTTTTCGCGTTATTCCTTGGATTTGTATATCAGACAACCGGAAGCTATAAAGCCTGCGTTCTCGGACATATGGGCTCAAATATAGCTAATACACTTATTATGGTTATATATAACTATACTCCTAAGTCAGTATTTCTAGTTTTATGTATTGCTTCAATAATAGTGATGATTGCAGTAGTTACTCTCTTTATCATAGAATTTAGGAAAATGGATAAACTTTGTAATCTTTCAAAAATATGGTACAATAGGTCACGATTTGCGAAGCAAATCGTGGCTCCGAGCGAAGCAACTCGTGGCTCCGAGCGAAGCGAAGGATGCCTGTGCGAACTAGGTGAAGGTGAAAGGATACTGTAATAAATGAGAGTTGCATTATGTGACGATAGCAACATTTTTAGAAATGATGTTAAGAATAAGGTGGAAGCCTATTTTAATAGTCTTGATCTGATGATATATGAATATGAATCTGGGGAGTCTTTATTAAAGGCTCTTCAGATTTTGTCGTTTGATCTTCTTATCTTAGATATTGAGATGGGCGGTATAGATGGACTTGAAACTGCGAAGAGAATCAGAGAGTCAGGTTCGGATATGCCTATCATTTTGCTTACCAGTCATACAGAGTTTGCTATGGATGGTTATGAACTCGGTGTATATCGATTCCTTTCCAAACCTGTTCAGGAGGGTAAGCTATACGATGCACTGGATAGTATCATTCAGAAGCTGGGAGATGAGAAGAAGGTAATGCTCCGTGTAGACGGGGAGGATATCTTGGTTAAAGTAAATGATATTATGTATATAAGTGCAAGCAATGTTTACCTTGATGTAGTAACAAAGGACAGAACATTTCTCATAAGAAAAAAGTTAAAGGACATGTTATCTGAACTTCCTGGGGATATATTCCTTCAGGTACATAGAAGCAATATAGTTAATGTTAATCATGTTAAAAGCATTACTAATGCTGAGGTAGTGATGCAAAATGGGAAGAAAATATCTGCAACAAAACAGAAAGCAGCAGACCTTAAAATGCTTCTGATGAAGGGGATGAGAGGTAGATAAATGGATTTTTTATTATGCATTGAAGGCTTCTTCCTTTTTTATACTATAATACTTTTTTCCAGATATGTTTATTCGCTTCCTCTTGTGAAAAATAGAAAAGTTAACGCAGTATATCTCGCTGTCTGGTTTTTGTTTACTACCATAGGACCATTAATCTTTCATGGGACACCTGCGCTACTTCATATATTATTTTTGACAGTATATTTCTTTTTATCAAGCCCTAAGAAACCATCCAAAGCCCTGATAATAGAGGTGCAGATAATACTTATGCTATTCAGTCTTATAGAGGCATATGCTATGATATCCAAGCTGTTTGGGAGTGAGAACAGACGAGTAGTTGATATTACATGCCTGATTATTATACTGGCTGAGATACTATTTATGATATTTGGAGAGAAATGGCGGGTTCGTTATGATAATGAACTATCTGTCCGAAGGTCAAGTATTTCAGAGAAGGTTATACTTTTTATAGCAAGCGTATCAGTATTTATGATTACAACATATATAACAGATTACTATACATCACTTGAAGATACATTTGATATAACTCAGAAA
>CAMNGU010000158.1 GCA_946538525.1 uncultured Lachnospiraceae bacterium | reverse complement strand
ACGAATAGTACTTTTATCATTAGCTTTTTTCCTCGAAGTTTTCAACCTGTTAATATCTCATAATCGGCCAACTAATTGTTGCTATATGTATTCCATACATGATTTTTATGATATAAGCGTTATCAGTTCTTCGATTGCTTTACTGAGATGTTTATCTTTATGAATGAACACCTGGGAATATATAGGGAATGTATCCCCTGCCCAGTTCAGTCTTTTCAGTTTTTTGTTCTGTATCTCATCGGTCGCTACCATATCCGGCATGAATGCAACTCCCAGTTGACTTATAGCAAATTGTTTTAGTATTTCTTTGCTGCTTGTTTCTAGTTCTATCGTAGGTGTGATTCCATGTTTTACAAAGTCATCCAGAAGCATCTGTCTGAAGCTGCAGGTATGGGATGTAAGAAGAAGTGGAACCCCTTCCAGGTCTTCTTCTGTAACTTTTCTTTTCTTAGCAAGCGGATGTTCAGGACTCACATAGAATCCAAGTGATTCTTCTTTTTTATCAATCATATTCAGTTCAGGATTTTCTATCAATGGATTAAGGGTGTATACAAGATCGAGTACACCCTTTTTTAGCATGACCGGAAATGTATCATGATCGATAAATTGAAGCATGATATCCACCTTCGGATACTTTTGCTTATATTCCAGAAGAATTCTCGGAAATTTATTATAGCATAATGATTCTGAAACGCCCAACTTTATAATTCCTGACGGTTCCTTAGTGGTTGGAATCTCAAGAAGAATCTCTCTTTCCAATTGAAGCATTTTTTCTGCATATATGGAAAGCTTTTCCCCCTCAGCTGTAACTGTTAATGATTTTCCAAGTCTTTCGAAAAGAAGACATCCAAGTTCTTCTTCAAGCTGTTTTATCTGAGTTGTAACGGTTGACTGGGCGTAACCAAGCAGATTAGCAGCTAAGGTAAAGTTCCTTGTTTCTACTATTTTTAGAAATGTTTCCAGTTGTGTATTGTTCATAAGATTACCTCACTATACTTATCATTACTCCAGTAAACATCAATAATTCGCCATTCCATCATTTTTTTTGATGATAATCTTCATTTATTTCAATTTTTCTGATTGATATATTGATGGTATTATACAGAAAAGAGTTCGAAAAAACAAGAATAAATAATAGCTGATTGTTTGAAGAAGGGAGAACAAAGAATATGAGTATTGAGGTTGAGAAACTAAGTAAAGTGTATAAGCTGAAAAAATGTCAGAAGAAGGTTGCTGTGGATGACATATCTTTTACTATTCCATCCGGTGAAATAGTTGGATTTATCGGACCTAACGGAGCCGGCAAATCTACAACTATAAAAATGTTGACGGGAATTCTGGTTCCTGATGGTGGAACAATCTCAATTGATGGTATGAATTTCAAAAAGAACAGAAAGCAGATCATGTACAAAATCGGAGTTGTTTTCGGTCAGAAAAGTGTTCTCTGCTGGGATATTCCTGTTCTTGATACACTGAAACTTTTTAAGGATATGTATAAGGTTTCTGATTCTGTGTATGAGGAAAATATGAGGCTATTCAGGAATGTACTTGGAATAGATGAATTCATCAATCAGCCCCCAAGACTTCTTAGTCTTGGTCAGCGAATGAAAGCAGATCTTGCAGCGTCTCTTATATATAACCCTGACATATTATTTCTGGACGAGCCAACGATTGGAATTGATGTTCTCTCGAAAGAAAGAATTCGAGATTTTATACAGAAGATAAATCGAGAGAGACATACAACAATTATACTCACTACTCATGATGTTTCTGATATTGAAACCCTTTGTGAAAAAATGATCATCATTGATAAAGGAAGTCTGATCTATGATGGAACTCTTGGAGATTTAAAAAACAAATATAAGACAACTGATCTCGAAGAAATCATAAAGAATATCTATAGGAATGGTGAAATGAAATATGCGTAAATATATTGATTACATGAAAATCGGAATAAAGGAACATATGGTTTATTCCAGTTCGATATGGGCTACATTTCTATCCAAAATAGTTTATCTCTATATGCAGTTTGCTTTGTGGAATGCACTTTTTGCATCTAATGCAGAGAAGAACCTTGCACTTAACCATGAAGAAACAATACGATATATCATCGTTGCAACAGTTCTATCGACTATTATGGAGTGTAATGTTATAGGGTGGATTAATACTGAGATTCAGACTGGTAATATAGCGAACCAGTTAATCAGACCTATGGATTTTAGAACCATGATTTTTTCAAAGCATTTTGGTACTACATTAATCAAAACAGTGCTATATTGCATCCCTCTTTGCGTAGTGACTGGAGTCGCATTTCATAAACCAATAGTGTGTGATGGACAGTTGGGCTTCGGATTCGTATCAATTATTTTGGCTTTTATTATTCAGTTTCTTTATTCACTAATTATCGGCCTCATGGCATTCTGGCTTATAGTAACTTGGCCTTTAAATATGCTCCTGGCTGCAATTTACAAACTTCTTTCCGGCTCATGGATTCCAGTAGCTATGTTTCCGGACTTATTAGGAAAGATAAATGCATTCCTGCCATTTCGTGCCATCTATTCCATACCGGTAACTATCATAACTACACCTATGAGCCAGGAGAACATTCTAAGGAATCTGATAGTTCAGATTGTATGGATTGTAATTCTCTATATTGTGATGACAGTAACCTGGAGAATTGGTAAAAAGAAACTTATCGTTCAGGGCGGATAAAATAAAAAACTTATCGCGCGACGCAGATAGAATAATAAGCTTATTGTACGGGACAGATAGAATAAAGGAGAGCATCATATGAATCTTATTAAAATGTATAAACATTTTGTTGTCATTTACATGAAGGGAAAACTAGCCTATCATTTTGCGCTGGTCTTTGAACTTATCGCAAATACAATTCAAATAGGTGTATATTTTGCAGGCTTTATGGTTATCTTTCATAACTTTGAAAGTATTGCAGGATGGAGTGAGTATGAAGTTCTATTCATGTTCACAACAAGCTGGCTTGCCTACAGTTTCAGTTGTTTATTCTTCTGGAGTCCGATGAAGGATATGGGAGAATTGATACGGAGTGGAAAGTTTGATTTGTACCTTACCAGACCTATAAGCCCACTAATGTATATGGTACTCTCACAGTTCCAATATACATTTATACCAAGACTGGTTTTATCTATAATATTCTGGGCTTACAGTATGAATAAGCTTTCTATTGATTGGAATCCTCGTAGCATTGCATTTTACAGTATTAATATGTTATCGGCATTTGTTATATTTTCAGCTATTACAATATTTACTGGGACTATCAGTTTCTGGACAGTAAAGAGCGAAGAGATAGTATCACTGCTTACAAATAACAATCATGGACTAAAAAACTATACAGACTATCCTATAACAATTTATTCAAAAGGAGTACAATTTATTTTGATAGCTATTATTCCATATGCCTTTACAGGTTACTACCCGGTTGCTTCTTTGCTGGGTAAAGAATTGACATTTCCAATATTTGCTTTTCTATCACCGATTATCGCGCTGATAGTAGCAGTCGGCGCTTACCTATTCTGGCACTACGGACTGCGTCATTATGGAAGTGCTGGATCATAATGAATCATGTAACAGAGCATTAAGGAAACAAGCAAATGAATCCGTATTTTTAACATTTTCAATCTTATCAATTTATCTTTCAATAATAAATCTAGCTAGTTCTACATCGCCATCGAATTCTGTTGAGTCTATACGAAATCCACATTTTTCAGTATAAAACTTCACATTTTGTTTTTTGTCTAATGGTGTTACTAAAGTGAGCATCTTCCAATCTTCAAACTCTGTCTTCAAAAACTGAATTGCCTGAGTCCCTATTCCTTTACCCTGATACTCCGGAATGATGCACAAGTTGCCAACCTCATATACTCCTGTTTCCATTTGTTTACTGGAAACACAACCAACTGGCATGTTATCACACATAATGATATATTTGTTAAATACTCTTATAGACTCTTCCATCCCTTCTTTTGTGATTCCATATCCCGGACAATAACCATATTTTAAATAATCATCATAATATGCAGCATTATAAATATTTATCAATACCTCTGCATCTTCTATAGCAGCTTGCCTAAATTCTATTTTCATATATATTTTTCCTCGATTTTTAATTCTTTATTTCGGATTTCCATACATCCACAAGTCTTTCCAAACTCCACGCTGCATT
>CAMNGU010000157.1 GCA_946538525.1 uncultured Lachnospiraceae bacterium | reverse complement strand
TACTTCGACCTTGACTGTCAGGTATATATGGTAAAGGTTTCTTATGAGCAAAAGCCATTCCGCCGTGAAGTAATGCGTACATATGGAGCTAAGGTTACTCCTTCTCCATCAATGAACACTGAAATCGGTAAGAAGATCAATGCCGAGTTCCCTGGAACAACAGGAAGTCTTGGTTGTGCAATCTCTGAAGCTGTTGAAGCAGCTACAACTCAGGAAGGTTACAGATATGTTCTTGGTTCTGTACTTTCTCAGGTACTTCTTCATCAGTCAGTTATCGGTCTTGAAACAAAGGCTGCTCTTGATAAATATGGCATTAAGGCTGATACAATTATCGGATGCGCAGGTGGTGGTTCAAACCTTGGTGGTCTTATCTCCCCATTTGCAGGTGAGATGCTTAGAGGCGAAGCTAACTACGATATCATCGCTGTTGAGCCTGCATCATGCCCATCACTTACAAGAGGTGTTTATGCATACGACTTCTGTGATACTGGTAAGGTTTGTCCACTTGCTAAGATGTACACACTTGGTAGTGGATTCATCCCATCAGCTAACCATGCTGGAGGACTTAGATATCACGGAATGAGCTCAGTTGTTTCTGAACTTTATGATCAGGGACTTCTTACAGCAAGAAGTGTTGAACAGACAAGCGTATTTGAAGCTGCTGAAATGTTTGCAAGAGTTGAAGGTATCCTTCCTGCTCCAGAGTCAAGCCACGCTATTAGAGTTGCAATTGACGAAGCTCTTAAGTGTAAGGAAACTGGCGAAGAGAAAAACATCGTATTTGGTCTTACAGGTACAGGTTACTTCGATATGGTTGCATATGAAAAGTTTAACAATGGAGAGATGAGCGACTTCATCCCAACAGATGAAGAACTTAAGAAGTCTATTGATACTCTTCCAAAAGTTGAAGGATAAGACGAAATAAAATATAAGTTTAAAAATATAACAGGTGAGTTGAATAATCAGCTCACCTGTTTTTTACTATTCTTCAGTTTCAGTTGATTCTACATTTCCATTCATGTAATCCTGAATCAGTTTCTTATTTGCCTCTAAATCAGGTACAAGCACCGCCATACCATTTACAGTATCAGCATAGTAAGTACCCTCTGCAGGAACAAGAAAACTATCCATATCTCCACTTGTCATAAGGCCTGCTGCCATTCTCATCATACCCCAATTTCCAAGGTCTGTTGTGATACTTGGTGCAGCTTCATTTGCAACCTTATATCCCTTAATGAAATGTCCATGCTTAACCTGGCCAACAACACCAGATATAACCTTACGCTGTCTTTCTGTTCTATCCCAGTCAGAATTTCCAACATATCTCATTCTAGAGTAGCAAAGAATCTGACTTGGTGTAAGTTTATTCTCTCCCTCAGTTAGACTCCACTCTTCATCTGATTCATCATTATTTGAACCAAGTGCAGGATTCTCATTCATATACTGAGCTTCCTCCGCTGTTAGATCCATTTTAAGAGAACCTATTGCAGACATAGCATCCAAGAATCCGTTGAAATCTACCATCATATTACCATCGATTGTAATATCGAAATTCTGTTCAATAGTCTGATCAAGAAGATCAATACCACCATATGCATAGGCTGCATTAATTCTGTTTCCACCGTAACCCGGAATATCAACATATGTATCTCTCATAATGGAGATAAGACATGCTGTATTTTCTTTCTGATTAATGGATACGATGATCATACTATCAGATCTTTGAGATTCCTGACCATCTCTGGCATCCTGTCCGATCAGCAGAATATTCACAGTCTTATGCTTCATGGAAGAAGCTCTGCTAGCTGCCTCTGAATCTATCTTATTGAACTTTCTTGTTACATTCCATACTGCCGCTCCAAATGCAAGAAGTAAAACAAGCAGAATAATTATCAGATTCCTGAAGAACCTCTTCACCGGATTCTTCTTTTTCTTATTCTTATTCATTCTCTTCTGTGTCTTCTCAGGACTCTCATCATAATAATCCTGTTTCTTTCTAGAACGCTCATCCTGTCTTGATTTTGAACTCTTGCCTGATTTTCTATGTGGTCTCTCGTATTCTTCTTCGTCGTAGTCTCTACTCATGTCTTCATCTCTATATGCATTTTTATTTGGATTTTTAGATTTTTTCGTTCTTCTGGTCTCGCCTTCATAGCTTCCTAGATATTCCTCATCGCTTACCGCCTGGTCCGGATCAAATGTTCTACGACGCGGAGCTGTATTCTGCTGAGGTCTAGGTCTATTTTGAGACTGTCTGTTTTTTTGTCCCTGTCCACCCTGCTGTGACTGCATATTTCTTTGTGAACTGTTTTGTGGATTTCTTTGTCTCTGTACAGAATTATAAGCATCATCAGATACATTCTGTTGATTATATGCTCCCAGATTTGGATCATACCCCTGTGAACCTCTATTAACATTTTGCATAGGATTCTGAATATATCCCTGATTCATATTTGAACCGGTATTCTGACCAGAAGACTGCACAAAAGCAGAATCCATCTCTGGAGAATATCCCTCTCCCAGTCCCATATTCTTCTGTCTTTCAAGTTCTTGAATCCTGCGAAGTTCTTCCCTCTGCAAAGCTTCAATTTCCTGCTTTCTTCTGGCAGTTTCTGCCTGAATCCTCGCTAACTCCTCATCTTCATAACTCATAGTTTTATCTCACTTTTCTATATATAAAATTATAATAAAATTATTTACTAACCTTGATTAAACCGGCGCATATTATAAAATGTAAAATTATCAAAATATCATCAACCTTCTAACACGCCTTTAATTAACTCCAGCACTCTTTCAGCAGCATTTACAATAGCCTCTCGAAGTTCTGGTCGTTGGAGGATGAGTATTATGATAACTGCTAATATTGCCATCCTTAGAAACCACCTGAGATACCATATGGATTTATATCTTCCCAGTTTTGCTCTTAGAACCCATATACCACCATCAGTCCTCTTCTTGGCATTACATTTTTTGCACGCTGCCACAAGATTTTTAGGATCATTTATATTTTCGATTCCTCTTCGGCGAAGTTTATTCTGATAACTTACACTTTCTGCTGAAGCACCAATGGAATAAACATGATCAACAGTAATATTATCCTTGGTTCTAAGCTTCCCGCAATAAGCGCAAATGTAATATCTGCCCAGCACCTGTGGTTTATAATTCGAAAAGAATATTCGCCTGCAGCTATTATTCCTATTTCCAAGAGAATTTCTGATTCTGAATGTAAGGGAATTCGCCTCACAAAATCTTTTTATTCTGTCCGCTCTCCACTTAGTAGAAACAACTCCACTACAAGCTAAACCGTCCCATTTAAGTCCCATGCTTCGAAGTTTTCTCTTCTGTTTATTTGTAAAGCCTCCTCTATGGGATACAACTATTGGGTACATATTAAATCTCCAGGAAAGAATAATACTTTAAAGTGTCATTATAATATATAATATTGATTATGTAAACTATTTTGCTTGATTTATGTAAACCTTATTTTTTTGATTATTTTATTTCCATTTTCTTTCAACCACTTCTCTTGTACTTTATAATCCGGCAGCACTCTCTCAACCTCTTCCCAGAACTTTTTAGAGTGATTCATCTCCAGGCAATGACATAGTTCATGCACCACCACATAATCCATCACTTCAGGCGGAACCAGCATAAGTCCCACATTAAAGTTAAGATTTCCCTTGGAACTGCAGCTTCCCCAGCGAGTCTTCTGATTACGGATGGATATTCTTCCATAGGTTACTCCTACCTTAGAAGCAAAATATTCCACCCTCTCCGGAATTATCTTACACGCTCTATCAGCTAGTGCTCTCACCTCAGTTTCAGAAAGAGGAGTTATAACCTCTTCTTCAGCCCGCTCTTTAGAAAGTTTTTCCAGGTTCTTCTTAAGCCAGTCCTGATGCTTATCTATAAACTCTTTAATTTCCTTCTGAGACATTCGATAGGGTGCTCTTACCACCACATCATCCACATCCTTAATCTGAAGCGATATTGATTTTCGTCTTGATTTTATTATTTTTATATTCATGGCATTTTATATTTTATTTGATTTTGCTTATATTCTATTTGATTTATTTCTCTGCTCAAAAAAGCACCCCCTATTTTACACAGTAAATAGGAGGCGCTCAATCATTTATTTTCTAATGCTTTTTTTCTGACTTTTTTTTATAAAAAATCAAATGCAAATCAGTTTAGTCTTAAGCCCGCTCATGTGCGTGCTGTTCGAGGATGTAAGTGCAAAGGACTTAACGTAATTCACACCATCCATTCCACATCTTGATAAGATCATACCGCCTCTCCTATATGGTTATTTATCTTGATATTTGTCAGTGCACACTGGTCTCCAGTT
>CAMNGU010000156.1 GCA_946538525.1 uncultured Lachnospiraceae bacterium | reverse complement strand
TGTAGCAAAAAACTATATAATGTATTGGGGGGTTACAAGTATTATTATACTCAAATGCTTTAAAAAGTGTTCACAAAAAATAAAGTATTTTAATTTTTTTTTTGTAAATTATCACTATCCTTTATGCAAGTATCACAACCCATTATATAAATCTTACTATAAAACGCAAATTAGTTGTGCACTTTGTACTAGAAACCATCGTATTTTACACTTAATCCCCTTTTTTATCTTCATGAACATATACAAATATATACAAATCCACTATGCCTCATCAAATAGCTCCAGGAATTCCTGGCCATTGATCTTTTCTTTTTTGAGAAGCAGATCTGCTGTCGCATGAAGAACTCGTATATTATCCTTAAGAATTTTCTCAGCTTCTTCATAGCATTCATCAATTATCTTCTTAACTTCTGCATCAAGCTGTGCACCAACCTGCTCGCTATATGGCTTAGAATGTCCTATCTCTCTACCGATGAACACTTCTTCTCCTTCACTTGACTCATAATTTAAGAATCCCATATTTTCAGAGAAACCATATTTCAGTATCATGCTTCTAGCAACACTGGATGCCTGCTTTATATCCTGAGAAGCACCTGTAGTTATATCATCAAATATAAGCGACTCAGCAATTCGTCCACCCATAGACACCTGAATATTCTGCAACATCTTATTCTTAGTCCAGAACATTTCATCCTTCTCTGGAAGTGGCATTGTATAACCACCTGCACCAGACCCATTTGGAATGATAGAGATAGTATAAACTTCCTCCATCTCGTTCAACATGTGGAATAGTATTGCATGTCCAGCTTCATGATAAGCAGCAATCCTCTTGTCCTTTTCAGATACAACACGGGATTTCTTCTCTGTACCAATGCCAAGCTTTACAAATGCATCATCTATATCCTTCTTTGTGATATACTTTCTATCTTCCTTAGCCGTCTTGATAGCAGCTTCATTTACCAGGTTCTCCAGATCAGCACCTGAGAAACCTGCAGTGGTTCTTGCAATCTCATCAAGATCCACATCATCGCCAAGTGGCTTATTTCTTGTATGAACACGAAGGATTTCCTCTCGTCCCTTCACATCTGGGCGACCAACCATAACTCGTCTATCAAATCGGCCCGGTCTAAGAATTGCGGGATCAAGAATATCCACTCTATTTGTGGCAGCCATTACTATGATGCCTTCATTCTCGCTGAAACCGTCCATTTCAACCAGAAGCTGGTTCAGAGTCTGCTCTCTTTCATCATGTCCACCGCCAAGTCCAGATCCTCTTTGACGGGCAACAGCATCAATCTCATCTATAAAAACTATACAAGGCTTATTGACCTCTGCATCAGCAAAGAGATCACGCACTCTTGAAGCACCTACACCTACAAACATTTCCACAAAATCAGAACCTGATATGGAGAAAAATGGTACTCCTGCCTCTCCGGATACAGCCTTAGCAAGAAGTGTCTTACCAGTTCCTGGAGGGCCTTCAAGAATAATACCCTTTGGAATTCGAGCACCAATCTCTGTATACTTAGAAGGATTCTTAAGAAAATCTACTATCTCCGCAAGTTCCTCTTTCTCTTCCTCAAGGCCGGCAACATCTTTAAATGTAACTCCGGTATCCAGATCTTTCTTAGCCTTACTCTTTCCAAAATTAGCAAAGTTGCTACTTCCGCCGCTCACTCCACCACCAAGGGAAGCCATCTGGGAAGTTGATATCATTACATACAGTACAAACAGAAGCGTTATGAAAATATACGGAACCGCTTTCTCAATAAGCCCTGTTCTACTAACATCGTAAATCGTATATTCCACATTCGTTCCAGATACAACATCGATAGTATTCGATACATCTGGTGTGTAATAAACCAATTTCTTAGCATCGCTAAATGAAACATCTATCGTTCCTGTTGGAATTTCAGCATTCTGGTGTATCTCAACCAGCTCAACATTTCCTGCCAGCACATCCGCCTGCAATTTCTCGTCAGAATAGTTTCTGTCAACATTTGTTGGTCTCGAAAGAATGAACCACAAACCTATAATGAATACACAGAGTAAGACATACACCAGCAGCAAACTACCCGTCGCACTTTTTACATTTTTCTTCAAGTTCACTTACCTCTTTTATATGTTATTACCATTACTTTCCGGGTCTCAGGTGTGACCTTATACCTCTCACTCAGTCTCAAACCCACCACCCATACGATCTCATTTCCATCTGCTACCACAGGAAAATGAGTTCTCTTAGCCTGCTCTATCTTATTATGCGTAAAGAAGCGTGACAGCTTCTTCTGTCCTCCAGAAGAATTAATAACTATATAATCCTCCTTTAGCGGAGTTCTAAGAACAAGCGCGTTTTTTATTTTATCATAATCAAGCATTTTCGTATATTCTTTTTTGCTTATCTCCAGCCCATCCGAATAATCAATCACCTGAGTCTCCAGCTCTCCCAAGGTGTTCTCCAGACCACTCTGAGCCCCCTCAAGAGCCGCCTGATCAGTCTCTGATTCCTCTGACTTAGTGATAATTATCTCACCATATGACCTCGCTGCTCTCATCCTGTAAATGAGATCTATGCTCTTTCCTGTCTCAAGACCAGCCAGATTTCGAACAGCTTCAATATGTTCCCGGGTAATATCCTTCCTTCTTCCACAAACATTTTCAAGAGCCTTTAGGATACATTCTCCCTGAGCCATTTGGCCCATATTTTGAAGCTTATCTATATATATTATACTTTCTTTTTCTCTACACTCTATACATTCTGCGGCTTCAATCTCTCTGGATATATCATCTCTTAGTCGTACAGAGTCCAGGGCGATATCAACGATATGATCAACCGCTCTATCATTTATCCCCTTCAGCTCAGGCATTATAGACAGTCTTATCTTATTCCGCGAATACTCCGTCTGCATATTTGTAGAATCGGTTATAAAGGACTGGCCCAGCTCTTTTAGATATTCTTCTATCTCAGATCTTCGGGTCATTAAGAGAGGTCTGATAATCCTGTCTCTCACTGGAAGGATTCCAGAAAGCCCAAAGAGCGAGCTTCCTCTAACCATGTTATAGAGAACTGTTTCCGCCAGATCATCTTTATTATGAGCAACCGCTATCTTAGCTCCTTTTTTATCCATTTCCAGTTCAAGAGCTTCCGCCTCTTTCCTAAACACCTCATATCTGAAATGTCTACCAGCTTCTTCCTCCGTCATATGCATTTCCTTTGCCAGACGAGGAATATCCTCCCGATAAACTTTAAATGGTATATCAAGCTTTTCACAAAGTTCTGCCACGAACTTTTCATCCCTATCAGCTTCTTCACCGCGTATCATATGATTTACATGAATAACTCTTAGGGATAAGGCTTCTTCGCCATCGTCAGCAAACTCTCTACTAATCTGAAGCAGCACATTTAGAAGGGCAACCGAATCCGCTCCCCCGGACACGCCAATAATAGCGCCATCTCCAGGAGACATCATTTCGTTATCCCTTATATATTTTCTTACAGAATCATATAATCTTTCTTTCATAATCCCTTCATAATTCCGTCATAAATCCCTTTATAAAGGTCTATAAAACTTCATAAGATATATAATACAAATGTAGCAGTTAACAGAAGCATCTATTAACTGCTACATATTATTTGTATTAATCGTTTGTATTAATCATTGTATTAATCATCTTTTTGTTTCGGTTTAATAAGAATTTCATCCTTATTTACAAGACCAAGCTTGTTCTTTGCCTCATCCTCGATGTACTTCTTAGTCTTCATGTACTTTCCGCGTTCTTCAAGTTCCTTGGACTCATTCTTCACTTCTTCCAGGCGCTCTTCCAACTGTGCCTGAGTTATTGATAACTCTTTAGATCTCTGATGAAGAGTCGCAACCCTTATGCCACAACCAATAATGATTGCTAAGGTAAGAAGCAACATTAAACCCATACTGAGCGTGGATCTCTTATTCGATTTTCTGGTGTAACTCTTTGACATTCTATACCCCAATCCACTTATTCGACAAAACCACTTATTCAGTATAATATATGTTTACATAATGTGCAAGTAAAAAATAAACTTAAAGAGGTTCCTATACTAAGTTAACTGAAAGTAGTAGCTAAATGAGCTCAAACATATCTGCAGCCTCGTCCTTTTTAACAGTCTCAACCACTTTAAGAACTCTTGCTTTTACAGTTTTATTTCCAAATGCTATCTCTATCTCATCTCCTACTTTTACATCGTAGGATGCTCTGGCAACCTTGCCATTTACCACAACTCGTCCTGCATCGCAAGCTTCATTTGCAACTGTCCTTCTCTTTATCAGACGAGAAACCTTTAAATACTTATCAAGTCTCATATCTTCTTCCTCATGATCAAATAGTATGTAGATAATAACAAAACTGCCGCAATGTTAAACACGCGGCAGTCTCAATTCTAAACTTAATTTATTGGCTATAATCACTTATAGCACTA
>CAMNGU010000155.1 GCA_946538525.1 uncultured Lachnospiraceae bacterium | reverse complement strand
CTGTTAGGTGATTTTAAATTCTAAGGATTAGAATCCCATAGATAAAAGTTTCTCCAAAACTTCTCTATCAAGATCAGCCTGACTTACTTCAGGATTCTTTAGTTTCTTAATCTCTTTTTCAAATGTGGAATATTTCTCAGTCAGGAAAATCCTGAAATTATACTCTTCAGTATTTAATTCATTTAGATATCCCTTAAGTTTTTCTCTCTTCTTTGTGTCTGCAATATTAGGTGTATAACAGATAATATTGTTATTACATACCGCTGCACAAGGAATATAGAACATTCCTTCTTCTTCAGTAACCGAAATATCATAATAAAGTTTAATATCACTATTTTCACTTAGTTCACAAGTCTTTTTATACTCATCTTCACTTAGCGGAGTTGCTTTTAGAGACATGAAAACATCAATTATGTTTCTTGCAAATGGTATAGAAAGAACGCAAGCTAATATAACAAAAATTGTCTTTCTGGTATGAAATACCAATAAGCTGAATATAACATCTAGTAATATCAGAAGAAGTAAGCCCACCGTCATAGAAATCTTGAAATTTCTATGATGCTTGGAATGTCCATACTTACCCTTCTCATAAGTCTTCATGCCTTTATTCTTTTTATCTTTTTTTATTGCTTTATAAGTACTATTATCTATCTTGCCCATCTTACATCATTCTCCATCCCGGGAGATATTTATTCTTTAAAACACCATTAATAAACTTACCGAAACCTAGCGGATAATCCTCTACACATATAAGAGTCCATCCTGCATCAGGTACTCTATCAAATTCTCCTGCATTTTCATCCATATCGAAATCAAGTGTTTCTCCACGGAGATACTTACCTATAAGTTTTCCGTCGCTAGAAAGCCTTACAACATTATCAAAATTTTCAGGTTTTAATATCATGGCCAGTGATTGACTAGGTTCAAAACGCTTTTTCTTTAGTTCACCTAAATATACACCTCTTCGCATGATCCTAAGACCTCGAAGTTCCGGACTATTTTCTGGTACAAGGAAAAGCTTATCCTTACCTATTTCCACCAGATTAAAATCAATTCCTGAAGTTATATGCTTAAAGAAATCTTCTATATCTTCATTAGGCTTCTTCGCCCTGATATCTGCATAGCTTTTAAACTTATATGGCTGAACATCAAAACCACCATATTCCTCTTCTGACTCAAGAAGAGCCACATAATGCCCCTCTCCCTTAATGAGATGAGGGAAAAGATGAAATGTACCAGCTAATGATTCATCTGCATTTTCAACATTTGACCACTCTGGATTACCTTCTACAAATCCAGGATGTTTCTCAATAGGAACTATCTTAAGATCAGGACGAAGTTTTCTTAGATACATGACCTGATCCTCATCTTCTGTAGGATCAAATGTACAGGTGGAATATAGTATTGTACCACCAGGCTTCAGCATTTTAGCTACTTCATCTAAAATTGTTTTCTGAATACCGGCAAACATCTCATTTCCATTTTGCTCCCAGGCAGTAATCATTGAAGATGATTTCCGGAACATTCCTTCCCCTGAGCAAGGAGCATCAACAAGAATTTTATCAAAATATTCATTAAAGTATGACGAAAGTCTTTCAGGTGACTCACAGGTTACGACCACATTTCTGGCACCAAATACTTCAACATTCTTCTGAAGAGCTTTTAGTCTTGAAGCACTTATATCATTGGATATAAGTAGACCTTTACCCTGTAATTTACATGCCAATTCTGTACTCTTACCACCTGGAGCAGCACAAATATCCAGAACCTTGTCGCCAGGTTCCACAGGAATAGTCGCTGCAGGAAGACAGGCACTTGGTTCCTGAATATAGTAAAGTCCAGCAAAGTAAAAAGGATGCTTCGATGGTGTAAACCTTGAAGCATCATAATAAAAAGCATTTTTTGTCCAAGGAACCGGGGATAATTCAAATGGAGAAATCTCTAGAAATTTCTCCACAGAAATTTTTAATGTATTTACCCTAAGACAATTATACATAGGATTTTGCAGACTCTTTTCATACTCAGCAAACCCTTCCTCTCCTAGGAGATTTATCATTTTATTTTTAAAATTTTCAGGAAGTTTCATTTTAGTATGCGTCTGCATCTCCTTCTGTATGTACTGGATTCGGATCTATATTCACTCTGGAATTTAAGAAATCATATTCTCTTTTATAAGTTTCATTATTAGGATATTTTTCTATAAGAGCAGTAGCCTTTTCTAAAGCACCTGCATAATCCAACTGTCTTTCTGTAAGAATAATATCGTTATATAAAACAAGGTCAATGTATAAATTGTCCGTAGCATTTATACCCATATTTACAATAGACTGAGCTGTTTCATTATCATTTTGACTTAGATAGTATGAAGATTCCTGATAAGCAATATATGTATTCATCCCATAAGCATCAGTATAAATGTCATAATACTTAATCATATTCTCATAATCGCCTAAGATTTCATAACAAGTACCAAGATAAAGGCTTACAGAAGTATTTCCTTTATCATACTCCTCTTTAAGACTGTTAATATAAATCTCATTTACGCTTCCACTCTTAACTTCATTTAGAGCTATAGCCAGATTCATATGTTTATCCAGTTCATCCTTTTTCATGACCGTAGGCTTATTATCTCTAACTTCTTTATAAATCTCATTAGCCTTTTCATAGTCATCGATTCTCATATAGCAAGCTGCAAGATAAAGTCTAGTATCCTGGTCCATTTTGCTGGAGAACCACTGCTGTTCAGCAAGAGATGATTCAAAATCACTGATAGCCTCTGTATATCCGCCTTCATTAAAGGCTGCAATTCCTGCATCTCTAAGATTTTCCTTATTGGAAATGCAATGAACAATTATATATGCTGCCCCTAAAATAACGATGATAGAAAAGATTGTACAGAAAACTGCAAGTTTAAGATTTCTTTTTCTTTTAATTTCCTGATCTCGTCTATTCTTTGCGCGAACATTCTTACGCACTCTTTTCTCTTCAATTATGTCCCTTTTTTCAGGATTGGTACTTAAAAGATTTTTATTATTAGACATTAATACTACTCCGATTGATCCTGATTTCTAAGTGTTTTTTCTGCAAACCTCCAAGAATCTTTGCACATTCTTGTGAGATCAAACTTAGCCTCCCAGCCAAGCTCTTCCTTAGCTTTAGCAGGATTTGCATAGCACATAGCTATATCACCTGCACGACGAGGCTTGATCTTGTATGGGATTTTAATTCCATTTGCAGCTTCAAATGCTTTAACTATATCAAGTACACTATATCCTGTACCTGTACCAAGATTATAAATATCTACATGTTCAGTTTTATTTATTCTATCAACGGCTGCCACATGACCAAGAGCAAGATCTGTAACATGAATATAATCTCTTACTCCAGTTCCATCAGGTGTATCATAATCATCTCCAAAAACTCCTAACTCAGGAAGTTTACCAAGAGCAACCTGAACAATATAAGGTAAAAGGTTATTTGGAATTCCATTTGGAGACTCACCTATAAGTCCACTCTCATCAGCGCCAATAGGATTGAAATATCTGAGCAGTATAACCTTCCAGTCTGGATCAGGAACTGTCAGATCACTAAGTATTCTTTCCAGATAAAGCTTTGTTGTGCCATAAGGATTTGTTGTTGAAAGTGGAAAATCCTCTGTTATTGGGCAACTCTTTGGAGCACCATAAACCGTTGCTGAAGAAGAAAAGATGATTTTCTTACAATTATACTTATCCATAAGCTTACAGAGGTTAATGGTACCGGAAATATTATTCTCATAATATTTAAGAGGAAGTTCAACGGATTCACCAACAGCTTTTAATCCAGCAAAATGAATAACAGCATCAAATGTATTCTCCTGGAAAATTGGCTCCATCTCTTCTGGTTTAAGCATATCTGCTTTATAAAACTTTGGTTTTGTACCTGTAATATTCTCGATATAATCAAGAACAACCTCCTTAGAATTATAAAGGTTATCAAAGATAACAACATTATGACCAGCTTTGATCAGCTCAACGCATGTATGTGAACCTATATATCCAGTTCCACCAGTAACAAGTATATTCATATCATTCTCCTTTATTGACAAGTTTTTTTCTATGTGATAATATTTCTCTTGTCTATTTTTAGCCGGCGTGTTGGAATTGGCAGACAAGGCAGACTCAAAATCTGTTGGTGGCAACACCGTGCGGGTTCGACCCCCGCCGCCGGCACTATAAATAGGCTTTTTTATTTTATAAATATTTAACATCAATCTGTTATCTTAATAACAAAATCAACGTCAATGATTTTAACATTATTTATTAAAATATTCAACAAATCTAATATAAATCAAATACCTATATAAGCCAAAAATAAAGCTGATACAATTTTGTACCAGCTTTTTATTTGTGTTTTAATTTTTTGAGTTTTTATTTGTATAAATTTGAATTAATTGATTTTATTATATGACATAAGTGTCAAAAGTCAAAATGCGTTCCTGCTTGCAGGAAAAGC
>CAMNGU010000154.1 GCA_946538525.1 uncultured Lachnospiraceae bacterium | reverse complement strand
CTGGCAGTTAAGGCACTGCTTAAGACTCTGGAAAAGCTAAAGGTTGGAAAGGCTGTTATATACCTGGATAAACCGGTATCAAACTCCGGAAGACTGAAGCAAAAGATAAATGAGTATGCTGAAGAAGTCGATATAGAAGTTGAAGTAGAAATTGAAGATGCAGTGGATTACATCCTGAAGCAGAAACCACTTATAGCTTCCGGCGATGCAATAATCCTGGATGCATGTGATAAATGGTTCAACCTGGTTAGAACTGTGATAGAAGAAAACATAGGAAGATATCCGTATATAGATATCTGTCCTAGGATGGAATAATGACAAAAAGAGAACTTTTGGACATCAAGGAGAATCAAAATGAAAACAATTGGAAGAATAAAGGTGGTGCTTGAGTTGGTGGCTCAGTTCTGATGGAGTATGTTACTAAGATTTGAAATGAATTTTAGTACTTATGCTATATAATTTTATATTCCATTTTCTTATAGGATTGTGTTATAATCTTGTATGTGGTTTTTGAAAAATGAAACTGAAATCAAAATGTTTTTAAGGGGTGGAAGATATGCCAAAGTTTTTCATTAAAGCGCAGGATCTCGAGGAATATGATTCAGTTAAAATCTTTAACCAGAGAGGAAAGGAAATCTACTGGACAAAGGAAGATTTCATTGCGACTGGTCATAGAATAAAGATTTATCTTGCTGATACTATTACTGAATGTGGTTATGTTCAGGAAAAGGTTAGCCGTAGTGATACATATTTTGAGTTTGCAGCAAGAGATAAGTTTGGTACAGTTGAGAGAGATCAGATGTCCAGACTTCAGAGATATGTTATTGATTATGATGAGGATTTGGAGCTTGAAGGTGATGGAGCAACATGGAGATATGTGCTTTATCGTGGAGCGCTTCCTATGATGACAGTTAGAAATGAACAGTATCTTATTCCTGGACAGGCACTTAATATGTGTGAAACATATATTTTGGATGTAGATATTGATTCAGATGCTCTTATCTGTATTTCATTTGCACTTGCTGTTTATGCGCTGAATAAATACGGAGATTATTATTAAAATATGGTTTGCTCGGGCTTATAGGCGGGCGTAAAAACCTGTATATAAGTTATTAGGTTTGGGATTTATGAAGATTAAGTGAAATAGGGGCTTTACAAGGTTGGTAACCTTGCTAAAGTGCCTATTTTTTTGTAAAATTTATTATATACTGACATTAAATACACTATTTTTGTTTTGTATATAAAATCGAGAAAATATAGTTTTATATATGACTTTGTCGTTTGATAATGCTAGTTAGTAGGGGTTACATGAAGATATTCAAAATGAGAGAGAAAAACATAACTAAAAGGGCTGTTGCGTTCATTATGGCATTTGCTATGGTGATCAGTATTATGCTTCCAAGTGGAGCTGGACTAAGTCTTAATGCCGCTAGCTCAAATACTTTGCTGGTGGATATTACCAGCTTGGTTGAGGCGGATGTGAAAGATGTTCCAAGTCAAAGAGATTCTGCTTTTGGAGTGGATATCACCTACACGATTCCGCAATCCAATTATGGTACAGCTTACGATTCGTCTTATGATGAGATTATATGGATTTATGATCTTACTACCTTTATTAGTTCATATCCTGAATTATCTAATATAGTAGATAAGAGTTCAGGTTCTATTGTTGAGGGTAATACTGAAAGAGGTACTTACACTATATCCGGAAACAAAGTTTATCTGGATGTAAATAAGGATTGGCTTGAAAGTGTTATTCATCCAACGGCTGGAGAGGCTTCACCTGCAAGTATCAGTGGTACATTTTCTATGGATGTTAAGCTGGACGCAAAGGAAATCGGTTCTAAAGACAGTATTAGTTTTAAATTTCCAGGTGCACAGACTGATACCACATTACAATTCCCAAATGGTTCAAATGTTCAGACTTCAAAAAATGTTATCGGTGAGAATGGTGGAAATGTAAGTGTTTCTGCTAATCCTGATGGTACCTATAACATTGCTTATATTGTAACGGTTACTCCTTCCACCTATGAGAAGGATTCTTTGCATGTTATGGATCAGCTCAATAATTCATCTCAGAATTATATACCAGGTTCATTTATGGTTAATGTAGATGGTAAGAATATCGATGTCTCAAGTTATACAACTATTAGTGGTCAGTCTGCTGATACAAATCTGTTTGCTGCTATGCAGGATAATAATGTTGAGATTTCGGCAGGAAAATCATTTAACCTTAGTTATACTACAACAATTCCTGCTTCAGAATTAGGAAAGGACTTGGTTAACAGTGTATATGCTACATGGGGGACAGATAAGTCGAGTAGTCCTGTATCCAAAACTGTTACTCCTAAAAGTGAATTAAAGGTAACCAAAGCTTATAGCTATGTAGATCAGGATGCAAAGATTTTTAAGTATACCATCACTATTGGTGATGCGACCACGGATCTTTCAGGACTTAATATTAAAGATTCTATGAAGGATCTCCAGAAACTGGTGGGAGATATCAAGCTGAATGGTAATGTCATAAATCCTTCTGGTAATACATTTACTGATACAACATTTGTGGATGGTACAGCTGAACTCTTTAATTACACTACAAGTTCTACATTTGGAATGGGACCTATTACTATTGAGTATAATGTTCAGATTCCAAGTAATGATGAGGCTCCAAATATTGATGGTACAAGAACTATAACAAATGCAGTAGATGTATCTAGTGATAAATATACTGGTCATGATGATACTGGATTCACCAATGACTTTCAGGAAATTGGTGTAGGAAAGGTGACAAAGAGTTTTGTTTCATTTGATACTGCTAATAATATTGTGAATTGGAATATTGCTGTTACTAATGATGGTGACAATGCCTTGGTTGATGCCTATGTAACAGATACAGCCAGTGCAAATACTCTTGATAATATTTATGATTATCAGTCTAATCGTGTTGTTCTTGATACAAGCAGTATCGTTGTAACAGATGGTTCTGGAAATGCTGTTCCATCATCAGCGTATAGAGTGGAAGATGTGCCATATAGTGACAGCAAGAAGATTGTATTTACTTCAATTCCGGCTCATACATCATATAATGTTGCCATAAGTTCATCTCCAAAAACTGGTGACCTGGTAAATGGAGTGACATATCGTAATAATGCAGAACTATATAATAAAAACCAGACGCAACTTGGTTCAGATAATGATGATAAAACATTTGAAGATACTTCTGGTGCTTTATCTGTAAATAAATCATGTATCTATAATAAGACAGATAAAACCTTTGACTGGTATGTGGTTATTAATGAGAATAATACAATAATCAATCCTGATCAGGCTTTATACTTTGTGGATGAACTGCCAGAAGGAATGGAATTTGTAAAGGATTCCATGAAGATAAAAGCAACTGGAAAAAATTCAAAGGGATATACTTTCTGGGATAATGAGTTCCCTGCTACTCCAAATGTAAGTGGAAATAAAATTGGTCCAGTAGATGTAAGTGGTTTGTTTAGTAGTACATGGATTGGTTCGAATGGATATGTTGGTATTAGCGGTGTTTGTACAGTAGTGACATACAAAACTAAGCTGACGGATGCTGAATTAGAAAACATAAAAGGTACTTATGGATATCATAGATATTCAAATACATTTAAAGCGACTGATTCCACAGGAACAAATATTATTGCTCAGGATACTGATACAGCTGTATATGAATATTCCTTCCTTACTAAAACGGATCTTTCTCCAGCTGATTTGCCAGATAATGATTATATTAAGTTTAATATTGATGTAAATCCGGATGCTTTAACTCTTAATAATGGTAATCCATTAACACTTAAGGATAATCTGTCAACATCTATCGAGCTTATGACGAATAAATCAGGTGAACAAGGATTTACTATTAAGGATGAAAAAGGTAAGGATCTCTTGGCTTCAGGAGATGCAACTTTATCCTATAATGATGATAACAGACTTATTACTATGACAATTCCAGATAGTACTCATGTTATTGTTGGTTATTCAACTAGAACAAGAGGACTGGGGGATATTAATGTAGTGAATTCTGCTGAGCTTATTGGTTCATCCTCATTAGATTCAGATAGTACATCTGAAAATCATAAGGTTTCTCATCACTCAGCTACAATCGGTGCTGGAAAGCTTTGTCTTCATAAAATAGATGAGAATGATATCTTTAAAGAGTTAAGTGATGCAAAATTTGATGTTTATAAACTTGAGTTAGATAGTAATTTCAATATCATTGGTGAAACAAAGTTATTGGAAAATGTTACTGGCGCCAGCGGATATTACTATTTTGATAGTGCTGAGTTTGCAGAAGGAAGTGTTTACTGTTGGAAGGAGGTTCATGCTCCGTCAGGATATGAGCTTGATTCTACACCACATTATTTCAACTTCTATAAGGAAGATAGTAATACTGCATTAGTTAATAATCCAAGTTATATTGCAGCTGATGAGCTGGATAGTAAAGTAACAAATGCAAATGGCATAACTGTTGCAAAGATTC
>CAMNGU010000153.1 GCA_946538525.1 uncultured Lachnospiraceae bacterium | reverse complement strand
GGGATCAGCTGCATTTTGCATTTAACATTATTGATAATATTGAAAAAAAGATCCTTCAAGAAATGAAAGATGATGCTAGAATTCCAATCATATTAGCAGGAGATTTTAATAATAGTAGATACTTTGGAGATATGAATGATCTAG
Source organism: uncultured Lachnospiraceae bacterium (assembly GCA_946538525.1). Lineage (GTDB taxonomy): Bacteria > Bacillota > Clostridia > Lachnospirales > Lachnospiraceae > Eubacterium_Q. The sequence continues at coordinate 4,402 of CAMNGU010000153.1, read as the reverse complement.
GGGAAGCGGTTCAGAAAAAATATAAGGGTTTATTGACTGAGTCCTATAATCTTCAGCTGATAAAGAAAGAATTTTATAATCATGGTTTTGAATATTTTTATTCTACGCCTTTCGGAGATGTTGATACTGTTTATTCTAACAAGTTAAGAATTCCTTGTAAGCTGGACCACATTTTTGTAAAGAATCTAAATGTTACCAGTGTTAAATATTCCTCTGAGAAATATCAGTCTGACCATAGAATGCTGATAGCAGATGTAGAATAATGAAATAGTGATAAAAATCGGGATAATCCTGAGTGGGATATTAGAAATAATTAAGTAAGAATATTAAAACTAATTTGGTAATAGTCTACAATAATGTGCAGACGGGTGATTACATAATAGATATTGAAAGAGTTGTGCAATGCATGGCTCTTTTTTTCGTGATGTTGGAAAATGTATTTCCTATATCTGATAGAAAAATATCCAAAAGATGTGACTCGTTGTGATAACAATGTGGTTGTCTATGGCAAAGTACTTAGAAGGAGGAATGAACAATGAGGATAAATGAAACAAGTAAAGAAAAACTTACAATGGAGATGATACATTTCCTTAAGAAGTGGGGAATGTGGAGTGGCGTTTCTATTTTCGTAAATGGGAATAGTTACAGTTATGAAAAGGGAAATGAGTATAACGGGATTTTGGATGTGGCATTTGAGGAGAAGGTGGATCCTGAGGAAGGTACTAAAGGGATTACAGGTGAAAAGGATGCTTATGGAGAGTATTTATGGAAGAGTTTTGCTAATCCGAAACATGTATTTGATATGACCTATGAGGGACCTTTATGTACGCTACTCCGATATGGAGAGTATGAGGTTAATATTAAGGATATAAGTAGAGTGGGATGGGATATCATTTTCGATAAATCAGATATTCTTGAGAATATTCTGTATTTCAAGTTTGATGCAACCACAGCTGAGGAGTATTGGGAGCAATTGATTTTGGAGGAAGATGAAGAGGATGTTCCACCACTGGAAGAAGTGATGGTCTGTTGGGAGAAAATGGTGGAGGATGCAAAGAAAGAATTTATGGAAGGGGATGGATATGCTGAGGGTTATAACCTGGGAGCAGATATGGTGAGTATTCATGAAATGGTTGGGTATATTAGTAGAGAGTTGGATAGGATATTTGAGAAGTATGATCTTTGGTACGATTTTGGGTTTGACTGGAGTCTGACTTGTTATGAAAATGATGAATGATGATTAACTAATGATGTGTAAAGATAAAAATCTTGAAAATACTTTCATGACTGGAATCCATTATATTGTAAATACTCATTTGCTTCGTTATACTTATGAATAAAGTTTCATTATAAGGGTGGAGCGATTCTATTCATGGAGGGGATATGAAGAAAACAGAATCCACTAATTCAAAGGCTGAAAAAAGAGAAAAGCAAACAATAGATACAAATGATATTAGAGAGGAACAGGAGATTATCCAGCTGCTTGAAGGGGCTAAGAAGGGGGATAATGTGGCGTGGGAGAAACTGTGTGCACGATATGTTCCATTTGTCAATTCAAGAGTACAGTTCTATCTGGAAAAGTTCATGATTAAGCCGGTCAAGAAAGAGGAAATGCGAGACGATCTGGTGATTGCTGGTTGGAATGGATTTATCCTGTCGCTTAAGAATTATGATCCTCAAAACGCCAAGCTGATAACCTATTCTCGTTGGTATATTGATGGCGAGATAAAAAGAGAACTGGATTTCCAGTTTAATACTCTGGGCTTGGCTGAGAAACCAAGAAATAAGCAGGTGTATGTGGTTGATGAATTGGAAACTTCAGATGGTCAGAATGGTATCGAAGAAAAAAAGGATTCTTTTGTAGACAGGTTGCTCCTGGATGCTGAGATAGAGGAGATGGTGGAAAATGCGCCTGATAAGGGAAGTTATAGTTCTGAAAGAAGAGCGCTCCAGATTATTGAAATTCTGAAGAAACATTCTGACGAGGATCATAGCTTGACCCTTCAGGAGGTAGCAAAGCTACTTAGACTTTACCGGGTAACGAAGTATCATAATGGAACCAAGACTGAAGATGTTGACCGTACTATTTCCAAAACTGTGAGTCAGATTCTTCAGGAGATGGATCCGCTGGAATATACTCCTGAAAATGAAAATGATTATGGCATCATTTACGAAGGATACCAGGATGATCTGCTTAAGAAGAAGCTGGCGAAAGAGGGGAAGGTGGATATTACTAATTTCTCTTATGTTCATCTCTTCAGTAATGAGGATCTGGATCATCTGATTGAGGCAATCTGTTTTACGGATATTATTTCAAATGAGGATAAGCTAAAGTTCATTAAGAAGCTGGTTTCCACGGCAAGTGTACATTATAGAAATCCATTTTGGGATGGTGAAAAAACTAAGTTTAATCCAAAGGCAATCCATAGCAGGTTCAGTTACAGAGAGACTGAAGGACTTGCTGGAAGGGAAATGATATCGAAGAATCTAAAGGTTATTCAGCAGGCTATAAATTCTATGGCGAAGATAAGCTTCACCTACAACCGCCATACATATGATCATACCTTGATTCCTAGATCGGATATGGTACACGAGATCAGTCCATACCATCTGGTGATATATCATGATAACTACTACTGCATCGCCCTAAATCAGGACGGCAGGAGGGTACTACACTACAGAGTGGATCTTATGTCTGATGTAAAAATGCTCCGTAATGAGGATGGAAGTGTGGTGCCTGTACAGGTTACAGAATTTGAAGGACTGCCACTAAGAAGCGAGTATTGGAGTCCGGATAAGTATATGGCGGAACATTTCAATATGGCATTTGACGAGCCGCAGACCATTAGGATAAAGATTAAGGATACTAACTACACCATACTTCAGGAATGGTTTGGAAATCATTTTGAGAAGACCCGTGAAAAGTGTGAGGAAGGTTATGATATCGTGGTAGTTAATACCTCACCGTCCATGATAGTGCACTGGGCATTGCAGTATGGTAACTATGTGGAAATTATGAATGAGGATATCAGGGCGATGATCAGAGAGGAACTGGCGAACCTGGGGAAGATATATAAGAATTGATAACTGAGGTGAGCAGGCTATAGGAACTTGAAGCAGTCGGCAAGAATTTGTGTAAGATATGATGACTTCATGTATGACTGAAGGAATCTGCAGATGTTTAACTACATAATATAAATAAAGAGAATCATGAATCCTTCATGGTTCTTTTTTATTGTGATTGATTCATTTGTACATTTTTATATTCCATTAAATGTATTTTTTTAGTTACATCCACGAGTTTGAAAAACATTGTCATTCTGAGGACGCAGTCCGAAGAATCTTAAAAAAGGAGCGTGAGATTACGAAAAACATGAATATGATGAAAGAATATTTAGGAAGAGATTATTCCAGTAATCATGTCCGCAACTTCTGTCTGTACTGGATGAAGGGGGTGGATAGAAGAAAAGAGCAGTTGAAGAAAAAGGGGCTTACCATGAAGGAGGTTTCAGGTAATAACTTCACAGACGAAATGTGTGAAGACTACGATGCATGGAGAAGGGAAAATGATCTCGACTGCCTTTACTTTGATGGTGACATGAGAGCGGATACCCTGATGAGTGCCTGGACTCCTATCAAGTGGGTGGCAGAGAATTTCAATAAGGAGTTTGGAAAGGAATTCTTTAAGCCGAATATATATAATGACTTTTCTACGGAAGACTTAAGGCTTCTTGCTGATGAAACCGAGAGATATCTTTCCTCAAATAACGACCTGGTACAAGAGCTTAATCTGTTTCTCGGCAAGGCAGAAGAAAGATGTAATTACATCCTGCTTCCGGATAGACGGATGAATACGGAGAGGTTTAGTCTTGAGGTTGATGGAAAAAGAATCTGGCTTTATGATATGGTTCCTGCAACCCTCTATTACATTTTTGATAAGAATGCATTGGGAAAGTATTTTGTGAGCTGTACGGCGCTGGTAGAAAATGAGATGGTGGGATCATATCCAAGACAGGAGGTTGACATGGATCTAGTTAAATCCTGGATAAAGCGTGAACATTTGGAAATGGGATTTAAGGATTATAAAATCGACCGTAAGAATATCATTCCATTGATTCCTGGGCTTGCACCTTTAGAAACTAGGAAACTGACAGAAAGGGATGAGATTAAAGCAGCACTTAGATACATGTATAACTTCCTTTGTAATAGAGAAGAGAAACTCCTTATAGAGGAGCTGTTGGGAGATGGGGGTGATTGAAGGGGGCAGGTGATGAAGCTTGAGTAGGGGGATTATACAAATGGGATATTTTAGTGTTGATTTTTGATCGATGATAATGGAGACTATTATTTAGGATGTCTAAGCGGGAATCCTCGGTAATTCAATTACCGAGATGAAAGCGTC
>CAMNGU010000152.1 GCA_946538525.1 uncultured Lachnospiraceae bacterium | reverse complement strand
TCACTACCTGATATATTCCCAGATCCTTAATGAAGTCACCGCTATATACCAGGAGTAGAGACTTTACGCCTTCTTTTTCCAGGAGGGCTGCTAATTTATTTTCACTTCCGACTCCGAAAATGATCTTCGCCGGGTTATAATACTCAAAGCTCTGCATTTTTCAATATCCCTTATCTCTATCTTTGTTTTACTTAGAATGACACTCTATAAATGCCATTCTGAAAACAATGCATAAATTATCTTAGTAAAGTGGTACTACTGCACCATCATATGTCTCATTGATATAATCTGCGATTGCCTTGCTCTGAAGTACTGATACAAGAGCCTTAAGCGCTTCGTCTTTTTCCTTATCCTTTGATGTTGCAACAATATTGCCATATGTCTTTGCTGCAAGACCATCATTTGCTTCTACTGCAAGCGCATCCTTAACACTGAGACCACCTTCGATTGCATAGTTACCATTGATTACTGCTATATCTACATCTGGAAGAGCCTGAGTAAGCTGCTCTGGAGCAAGTTCTTTGAACTCAATATTCTTTGGATTGTCTACAATATCAGCAACTGTTGCTTCAATTCCTGCATCTTCCTTAAGTGTGATAACACCTTCCTGTGCAAGGAGAAGAAGTGCTCTTGCTTCATTAGTTACATTGTTTGGTACTGCAACTACAGCTCCATCTGGAAGCTCTGCAAGACTTGAAGTCTTTCCTGCATATACTCCGAATGGTTCATAATGAACTGCTCCAATAGATACAAGATCAGAACCATTTTCTTCATTGAACTGCTCAAGGTATGGTACATGCTGGAAGTAATTTGCATCCAGGCTTCCTTCTATAACTCCTGTGTTTGGTGTGATTGAATCTTCAATCTGTACAATCTCAAGTGTAATTCCCTGTTCTTCAAGAATTGGCTTAGCCTGCTCAAGAATCTCTGAATGAGGAGTAATGTTTGCTCCAACCTTGATTGTTACAGGATCACCTGTATAGGTAAATTCTATTGCCGCATCACTTTCTGATGCATCACCTGCTGTATTTGCCAGCTGTTCATTTTCAGCAACCTCAGTTACTGGTTCCTCTTTACTCTCTTCAGTATCTTCTGTCGCCTCTGCCACAGCCTCTGCTGTTGTTGTTTCAACTTCACTTGATTCAGATGATCCACATCCTACTACACTCAGTGCTAAAACAATTGATACTCCTAATGCTAAAATTTTCTTTCTCATAATTTTCCTCTCTTTCCGATGATATCCCTTATAATCATCAATTAATATTGGGGTTATTATAACCTATCTTTTTAATAGGTTTTTAACTTATGCATTTACTATAAAACAACTTTTCGTTAAATACAAATCCTTAAATTCTATACTTCGTTATAGATAAATCCTATAATCTTTTTATGCCTTTCTTGAACGCTTCGACAGCTGTACTCCAGCTTCCTGAACAAACATAACCATTACAACTAAGATAGTTACTGTTACCCAAAGAACTGTCTTCTCATATCTATAGTAACCATATTGAAGAGCTATAGCTCCCAGTCCTCCGCCACCAATAACTCCTGCCATTGCTGAATATCCAAGTATAGTTGCAATATTGATGGCACCTCCCAGAAGAAGTGATGGAAATGCTTCCGGAAGAATAAAATGAATAATTATGAATAATGGGCTGGCCCCCATTGAATTAGCAGCCTCAATAATTCCCGATGGAACCTCATTTAATGAAGACTCTACCATTCTGGCCACGATAGGAATCGCACCTATAGTAAGCGGTACAATGGTGGCTGTTGTTCCAATAGAGGAACCAACGATAAATCTGGTTACAGGTATAAGCAGCACCAGTAGAATCAAAAATGGAAGCGATCTAAAAACATTTACCACAAGTCCAACCGCTGTATTTACTGCTCTATTTTCAAACAGTCTTCCCTTGGAGGTTACATACAATATGACACCCAATGGAAGTCCTACGAGATACGCAAACAGAGACGAGAAAAATGTCATCTGCAGCGTTTCAAAAATTCCTTTTATTATTGCATCCCTTATATAATCGGTCATAATCACACCAACCTTTCTAGACAGCTATAACGCTAAGTCCATTCTTCTTAAAGTAGTCCAGAACTATATCCTGATGTTCCTTACCCTTAGGCAGTTCCAATACCATCTGCCCATAGGCATTTCCACCTACGCTTCTGGTATTGGCACTAAGGATATTTACTTTCTCACCAGTATCTTCAACTAGTTCAGAGATAAATGGTCTACCAGCCGCCTGTCCGTCAAAAGCAATCCTTATGATTCTACTATCCTTACTGGATGGTTCATATGCATTAACTTCAGCTCTAGATTCAAGTTCTGATTCAATTTCTAACTCAAGTTCAGATTCAAGAAGTTTCTTTTCAAACTCCTCATCTCTAGGAAGGACCAGTCTCTTCGCTGCGTCAGACTTTGGATTCGTAAAGACTTCCTGTACTTCTCCAACCTCCACAAGATTTCCTTCATCTATGATGGCAACTCTGTCACAGATTTTCTCAACCACAGACATTTCATGTGTAATGATAATAACTGTAAGTCCTCTAGTTTTATTTATCTCCTGAAGCAGATCAAGAATCTCTTCTGTGATTTTTGGATCAAGAGCCGAAGTTGCTTCATCACATAAAAGGACTTTAGGATCATTTGTCAGTGCTCTCGCTATCGCAACTCTCTGCCTCTGTCCTCCAGACAACTGAGCTGGAAATGACTTCTTCTTATCTTCAAGTCCCACCACTTTTAACATCTCAAGCGCTTTCTTTTTTCGCTCAGCTCTGCTTACTCCAGCAATTCGAAGTGGTATCATGACATTTTCTAAAACTGTCTTCTGCATCAAAAGATTGAAGCCTTGAAATATCATGGAAATGGATTGACGCACCTTGCGAAGTTCTCTGGATTTAAGTTTTCCTAAGCTTTCGCCGTAGAATCTTACATCCCCTTCACTCACATCTTCCAATCGATTTAGTGTTCTTACGAGAGTTGATTTTCCCGCTCCACTCATTCCTATGATTCCGAAAATCTCTCCCTCAAAGATGTCCAGATTCACAGACTTAAGAGCAGTAAATTCCTTCCCTTCATTCTTATAGGTCTTTGTCACATTTTCCAGTTCAAAGACCGCTGTTTTTTCTGCCATAGATTTCTCCTTTTGTAATAGTTCTTTTAAGTAGTTCTTTTTAAGTAGCTCTTATAGATAAAAAATATAAAGACAAAATGAGTTAAAGACAAATACCGCTTTCTTATATTTGGTTATAGTCTTACCCTATACCCGTCACTTCTCTATAAAACTAGAAAAAGCACAGGACACGCCTGTGCTCTTTCAAAGCAGTAACTTATAAAAAAATTAGAAGGTAAAATATGTTATTTGTTTATTTTTCAAGACTTTGATAAAGGTTATTTGTAAACTCATCAGGATCACCTTCCAGATAACCTATAGTCTTAAGCTCCTTTGCAAAGTAGAGTACATCACCTTTAACATCATGCGTTCCCTCAGTTTCAGGAGTTTCATATTCATAATCAACGATTAGTTTTTTTGCTAATTCTTTATCTTCAACCTCTGAGTAATTTCCTTTTACTATGAGATCCAGTGCCTCATCAGGATTTTCATTTATCCACTTCTGCGCTTTTAAAACTGCATTATATAGCGCTTTAATCTCATCTGGATTCTCTTTTAAAACCTTAGTTGATGCATAGTAGAAGCAGCAATACTTTCCTGCAAATGGTTCATCTTTACTTATATCCACAAGCACTTTTGCTTTTCCAGAAGCTTCAGCTATATCTCCAAGAGGGTCCCAAACTGCCGCAACATCTATATCGCCATTATAGAGTGCCTCCAGCTCCAGATTTCCATCTGAGTATGGTAGAAATGTAGCTTCACCCTTTTCCTGCTTTGCGGATACTCCATTCTCCTCAAGCCACACGCTGGCCACCTGGAATGTAGTTCCTCCCACCTCATCAACTCCGATTTTAAGCCCCTTCAGTGCTTCGGGATCAGTGGTTATAGCAGGTAGATCAGAGTCATTTCTTACCACAAGCTTGATACAGCCATAATGCATTCCTCCAATAACCTTCATGTCTATACCCTGCTCCGCTGAAGAGAAGAACTGGAAATCACCATTTACAAATGGTACATTTCCGTTGTTCAGCCCGATCTTTCTGGTTTCAAAATCTGCTGCAGTAAGGTTCGCCTGGATACCTTCTTCAGCGAAGAAACCTTTCTCATAGGCTATATATATAGGCGCTCCACAGAGTGATCCGTCGAGAGCCGGTATATCAATCTTTCCAAATTTATACTCTTCTGAACTTGAACTGCTTGAAGTGTCACCACTGTTATTAGTGTTTCCTGAACTTCCACATGCTGTAAGAGCTCCCAGCAGCAGAGTTCCCGCCAAAAGAATTGATATTATTTTTTTTCTCATAATTGTATCCCTTTCAAAATCATTTAATTTACGCTGATAATACACCAGCCCATTATCTCTGTCTAATCCCGAAAAATTATAGTTGCTTATAGTCATTTTCTATATCGAATGAGCTTTACAGACTGATAATCTCATCCGCAACCTTAGCCAGCTCTTCATCGTGAGTTACCGT
>CAMNGU010000151.1 GCA_946538525.1 uncultured Lachnospiraceae bacterium | reverse complement strand
AGAGGAGATGCTTACTGTGGTATGCTTAATGCAAGCTACAACCTTAAGCTTCGTAATGTTCGTGCTTACATTCCAGAGTATCCGGTTGGTGATGCTGATGAGTGTGCAGACATGATCAATGATTTCAAGACTGTTGCAAGAGTAAGAGTTGCTCTTAGCGACCTTAAGATCATCAGCTTTGGTCCAAGACCACAGGATTTCCTTGCTTGTAACGCACCTATCAAGCAGCTCTACAATCTTGGTGTTGAGATTGAAGAGAACTCAGAGCTTGACCTTTTTGAAGCGTTTAATAATCATGAAGGCGATGAGAGAATCCCTTCAGTAGTTGAAGATATGGCAGCTGAGCTTGGCGCTGGTAACAAGAAGCCAGAGATTCTTTCAAGACTTGCTCAGTATGAGCTTACACTTCGTGACTGGGTTGAAGCACACAAGGGTAGCAGAGGAAATGTTATCATTGCTGGAAAGTGCTGGCCAGCATTCCAGACACAGTTCAAGTGTGTACCTTGCTATGTAAACAGCCGTCTTGCTAAGGATGGAATTCCTGTTTCTTGTGAGGTTGATATTTATGGAGCTCTTTCAGAGTACATCGGACAGCTTGTAAGTGAAGATACAGTTACACTTCTTGATATCAACAATACAGTTCCAAAGGATATGTATGAAGAAGAGATCAAGGGTAAGTTCGATTATGATTACAAGCTTACAGATACATTCATGGGATTCCACTGCGGAAATACAGCTACAAACAAGCTTGCATTCTGCGAGATGAGAAACCAGAAGATCATGGCTCGTTCACTTCCAGTAGAAGTTACAAATGGTACACTTGAGGGAGATCTTATTCCTGGAGATGCTACAATATTCAGACTTCAGAGCACATCTGATGGAAAGCTTCGTGCTTATGTAGCAGAAGGTGAAATCCTTCCGGTTAGAACAAGATCATTTGGAGCAATCGGTATTTTCGCTATTCCAGAGATGGGAAGATTCTATCGTCATGTACTTGTTCAGAAGAACTATCCACATCATGCAGCTATTACATTCCATCACAATGGAAAGCTCCTCTATGATGTATTCAAGTTCCTTGGAGTAAGATTCGACGAGATCGATTACAACCACCCAGCTGGAGTAAGATACAAATCAGAGAACCCTTTCGCTTAGAGCGATAAATATAAAGATAGTGTATATTTTTCAGGGGATGAGGGCAGGAGTAGTGAGCCTGCCCTCTTGTTTTCTCAATAATCACTAGAAATTAATGTGTTAAATATATTTAGAAATAATATTTTAGAATAAATAATTTAGAATTATTTTTTTTGAAATATAAATTATAAAACAATTTATATATTTTGGACTAGAGTTATGTGTGACGATGATTTGTCGTATTCAGTGACTTGGTTACGATAAGTCAATAAAAAGGAGGTTAGATATGTTTATAGGAGTTGATTTAGGTACATCAGCTGTAAAGCTTCTGGCTATGGATAATGATGGAAAGATTCTTAAGACTGTTTCTGTAGAATATCCAATCAGCTTTCCAAAGAGCGGATGGTCAGAGCAGAATCCGGAAGATTGGTATAAGGGAACAATTGAAGGGATTAATAACCTTTTAGATGGTTTATCAGATAGAGTTGTAGATGGTATCGGCGTTGGCGGACAGATGCATGGACTTGTAATCCTTGATGAAAATGATAATGTCATCCGTCCAGCTATTCTTTGGAATGATGGCCGTACTACAGCAGAAACAGATTATTTAAATAATGTGATCGGAAAGGATAAACTTTCTGAGTACACAGGAAATATCGCATTTGCAGGTTTCACAGCACCAAAGGTACTTTGGGTAAAGAATAATGAGCCTGACAATTTTGCTAAGATTAAGAAAGTAATGCTTCCAAAGGATTATATCGTATATAGACTTACAGGTTCTTATGTATCAGATTATTCTGATGCATCAGGTATGCTCCTTATGGATGTTAAGAATAAGTGCTGGTCAAAGGAAATGCTTGAGATTTGTGGTATCGCAGATGTAGAGATGCCAGAACTTCATGAGAGTTTTGATGTAGTAGGAGAGGTAAAGGCAGATATTGCTGCTGAGCTTAACATTACTGGTACACTTAAGGTTGTTGCCGGAGCTGGTGACAATGCTGCAGCTGCAGTAGGTACAGGAACTGTTGGTGCAGGTGGATGTAACCTTTCACTTGGTACATCAGGAACACTTTTCATTTCTAATGACAAGTTCTCAGTAGATGACAAGAATTCACTTCACTCATTTGCTCATGCAGATGGTGGTTTTCACCTTATGGGATGTATGCTTTCAGCTGCATCATGTAATAAATGGTGGATGGATGAAATCCTTAAGGATAAGGATTACGCAGGAAATCAGGCTGGTATTGAAAAGCTTGGTGAGAATAATGTATTCTTCCTTCCATATCTTATGGGTGAGAGATCACCTCACAATGATCCACTGGTAAGAGCCGGATTCCTTGGAATGAGTATGGATACAACAAGAGAAGATATGGTTCAGGCCGTACTCGAAGGAGTTGCATTTGGACTTAGAGATTCTATGGAAGTTGCAAGATCACTTGGTATCAAGATTGATGTTTCAAATATTTGTGGTGGCGGAGCAAAGAGCCCACTTTGGAGAAAGATCATTGCAAATGTTATGAATGTTAAACTTGAGATTCAGGAAAATGATGAAGGTCCTGCACTTGGTGGTGCAATCCTTGCTGCTGTTGGATGTGGAAGATATTCAGATGTAATCACAGCTGCTAAGAGTCTTGTAAAGGTTGTTGAAACAGTTGAGCCTGACGCAGAGTTAGTTGCTAAATATGAAGAGAAATATCAGACATTTAAGAAACTTTACCCAACTGTAAAGGGATTATATAGCTAAACTTTTAGTAAATGGTCTGATAAAAGGCGAGTATAAGAGGAGGTTTTAAGTATAAGGATGAAAGAAGTATTCGGAAAAACAAAAGATGGAGATACTGTAACAGCTTATACTATCAACAACAATAATGGCATGAGTGCAACTATCATTGACTTTGGCGCTACTGTAACAAAACTCATCGTTCCTGATAAGGATGGAGTGGGTAGAGATGTAATGCTTGGTTACGATACTGTAGCAGAGTACGAAGAGGGCGATAAGTTCTTTGGTGCTATTATTGGAAGAAATGCAAACCGCATCTGCGAAGGAAAGGCTACTATCAATGGAACTACATACCAAATGGATCAAAATGATCATGGTAATAATCTTCATAGTGGCAATAACGGAGTGGACAAGAAACTTTGGACAGTTATCGGAGTGGATGATAATTCAGTAACACTTATCTGTAAGTCAAATGATATGGAACAAGGCCTTCCTGGAGATCTTACAATGACTGTTAAATATCTTCTTACAGATGATAATGAGTTTAAGATCATTTACGATGCTGATGCAGAGAAGAAGACAATAATCAATCTTACAAGCCATATGTATTTTAATCTGAATGGAGATAAGAGCGGAGACATTCTGGATCATGTAGTAAAGATAAATGCAGATTATTACAATCCGGTTATTGACTCTAAGGCTATTCCAACAGAGGAAAATGCACCTGTGGAAGGTACAGTATTTGATTTCCGTAAGCCAAAGAAGGTTGGTGAAGATGTTAATAAGCCTGAAATGCAGTTAGAGTTTGTTGGGGGATTTGATCATAACTATGTAATAAATGGCGGTACAGGTAAGCTGAGAAGTTTTGCCACAGTAAGTTCGGAAGAGAGTGGAATAACCATGGAGCTGTTCTCAGATATGACAGGAACTCAGTTCTATTCTGGAAATGCAATAGGTGATACAAAAGGTAAGAATGGAGTTATGTATCATAACAGATCAGGTCTTTGCCTTGAACCACAATTTATTCCTAACGCTGTAAACTTCATTGCTGAAGATGATATTGACTCTCCGATTTTTGACATAAATGAGCATTATCATACTGAAAGCGTATATGTATTTGGTAATAAATAACAAGAGCTAAATTATAGCTGTATTTGTAAAAAATGTACATATAAGGCCATAATTTCCCACTTAAAAAGTGAGAAATTATGGCTTTTTTGTTAAAAAACAGCAATAAATAGCAATATTCGTCAAACATACAGCAATATCTGTAAAGATTTTTTGTGCACTTTTTACTATAATGGGTTCAGTCGGCGGATATAAGCTTGCTTATATCCTGTGTGCACTTATAGTGAGGACATTTTTCAAGTATTAAGAGGAGGATTTTAAACATGAGAAAAATGAAACGTGTTGCTGCTGTTGCTCTTAGTGCAGCTATGGTAGCATCAATGGTTACTGGATGCGGAAGCTCTAGTGATTCAAGCACAACAGACACAAGTTCAACTGATGACACAGCTACTACAGAAGCAGCTCCTGCTACTGACGACAGCAGTAGTGATGATGCTACATCTGATACAGATGATAGTAGTTCAGCATCAACAGGCGAAGGCGAAGTTATCAATGTTTGGGCATTTACAGATGAAGTTCCTAACATGATCAAGAAGTTCAAGGAAACACATCCTGACTTCAAGTATGAGATCAAGGAAACAATCATTGCTACAACAGATGGTGCTTATCAGCCAGCACTTGACCAGGCTCTTGCAGCTGGTG
>CAMNGU010000150.1 GCA_946538525.1 uncultured Lachnospiraceae bacterium | reverse complement strand
TAATTATATGACATAAGTGTCAAAAGTCAAAATGCGTTCCTGCTTGCAGGAAAAGCATGTTGACCTTATGACACGCTGAAACATGAGGAAATAGCATTTTTCTTAGAAAAATAGCGGTTTCCGAATGTTTCTAGGATTGCGAGAATTTCGTAAGAAATGGAGCAATCCGTATGTCATATGGTGTCAAAAGATACTTTTGACACCCACATCATAAAAATAATTTCGGGGAGGTTACACATATGGAGGGTACAGGTCTTGTCCTTGCCGGTGGTGGTGGTAAAGGAATATATCAAGTCGGTATTATGAAGTCTCTTGCTGAAGCTGGGCTTTTGGATGATGTTGTAGCGGTTTCCGGTACTTCAATTGGCGGAGTTAATGCAGTTCTTTTCGCTGAAGGTCTGGCCGAAGGCGGCATTGAAAGAGCTATAGTGCAGATGGAAGAAGCCTGGGAAGATATGGATTTCAGTGTCCTTTTCAATGTAGATGCTGCAAGTATAAGTGCTGGAGATAATCATTTCTCGAGGAATAAAACTGAAATTTTGATAGATAAATATCTAAATTATTCTCTATTTGAAAATGAGAAGACTATTTCTACATTTGTAACTGCTGCAAAATGTCCGGATACCGTAACTACTACAGAACATGTTACAGAAGAAGAAATGAGGCTTATCTTAACTACTTCTCCTGAAATCACTTACAAGGAATATGTAGCAGAATATTTTAGATTAAATGATCTATCAGCTGAAAATATTAAAGGTGCTATTCTTGCAACAACAGCTTTACCAGTAATATATAATCCTGTAAATATTGACGGTAAACTGTATATTGATGGAGGACCTAAGGATAATATTCCTATAAAACCACTTTATGACTTTGGAATTAGAAAGTTCATTGTTATTGAGCTGAATAAAGAAAGCGGTCTTATAAAAACTTTAGATACTTCGGAAACTTCAGAAGCATCAGAAACACATATTTTAGGATATGAGGATGCTGAAGTAATTGATATCACCTCTAGTGTAGATCTCGGTAAGCTTCTAAGTGGAACTCTTAATTTTGATAAACAGGATAAAGCATTTAAGAAGTATCTAGGTGAGCTAGACGGAAAAAGATATATAAAGACTTTATTCGAAAAAGACGAAACATATATAGCTGTTCAAGATAATCTTGCAAGACTTGATTATGAGCAGGCAAAGAATAAAGTTCAATTTGATAGTAAATATGAAAGTCTAAGTGGCAATGTGAATAGAAACTTTGACTATATAAATAAATTAGAGGAATCGCTTAAAAAGTTTGATAATCCTTAATGGGCTTTATCTAAAATAAATATTATAATAAAATCTAACTAAAAAAATAACTAAAAAAATCAACTAAAATAATTAACTATAATAGTTTTTTAAAAGAGGAAAGATTATGAGAAAATTTGGAATTGGTTTATTAACAATATGTATGCTGTTTTCATTTACTGCATGTGGAGATAAGAAAACAGATGAAGTAACTACAGTAACAGAAACAACAACTGAAGCTAATTCAGATACTACAACTGAGGCAAGTAAAGATTCAAATACTGAAGCTAAAAAGGATAATAAAGATACAAAAGCTGATTCTAAAGATAGTAAGTCTGAATCTAAATCAGAAACTACAACAGAATCTAAATCAGAATCATCTACAGAAGTCACTACATCTGCTGTAGCTGATACTGTTGAGGAACCAACTACTGCACAGTCTACAGGTGTAACTATAACACTTTATTATCAGGACGGAAGTAAAGAAACTCTTTCTGAGGATTCAGATGGCACTTATCTAGCATCAAACGGAGCTAGATATTATCTTGGAGAAGATGGAGTATATCGTGCAAGAGGATATGAAGACCTTTACACAAGTATGCCAGAAGTAAGTAATCCAACAGTAAAGACAGTTACTGCATTTTATGAAAATGGTACTACTGAATCACTTACAGAGCAAAGTGATGGAACCTGGACAGCTCCTAATGGTGCAGTTTATTATCTTGGTGAAGACGGAACATACCGTGCAAGAGGATTCCAGGATTTATATACAACAAATCCAGCACAGTAAGATTAGTACCTTTTGACACCATATGACATACGGATTGCTCCATTTCTTACGAAATTCTCGCAATCCTAGAAACATTCGGAAACAATAAGGAGGAAATGTCAATGTCAGTTCTAGATTCACTTGAACCAAATAAAGTATTCTATTATTTTGAAGAATTATGTGCGATACCACACGGTTCTAAAAATACCAAGCTTATCAGCGATTATGTTGTAAGCATTGCGAAGAGAAGAAAACTGAAATATTATCAGGATGACAGTAATAATGTAATTATCTATAAAGATGCGACTCTTACTGGTATAGATAATGCAGCAGATCAGATTGATCCTGTGATTCTTCAGGGGCATTTAGATATGGTGAATGAAAAAACTGAAGATTCTGATTTTGACTTTTCTTGTGAAGGACTTAGACTTTATATTGAAGATGGTTATGTAAAAGCTGAGGGTACAACTTTAGGTGGAGATGATGGAATTGCTGTTGCTTATATGCTTGCGCTTTTAGATAGTGATGATATCCCTCATCCACCCCTTGAATGTGTATTTACTGTAGATGAAGAAATTGGTATGCTTGGCGCCAAAGATTTGGATATGACCCGACTTAAAGGAAGAAAGATACTTAATATTGATTCTGAGGAAGAGGGGCATTTACTTGTTTCTTGTGCTGGTGGTGCTACGGCTGAGCTTCATTTTCCAATAAAGAGAAGAGGTGCTCAGGGAGACAGATATGATATTACTGTTTCTGGACTAATTGGAGGACATTCGGGTGTTGAAATAGATAAGGGAAGAGCAAATGCTGATATGCTACTTAGTAAAGTTCTTCAGACTCTTTTTTATGCAGATGATAGCCTGAGAGTTATTTCTGTAAAAGGTGGACTGAAGGATAATGCAATCCCTGTTAAAGCTTCTGCGCAGATTATTTCTAAAAGAGGAGAAGAAATCATAGAGCAGTTAGCTGATTTACTAAATGAAATTAAAGCGGAATATGCTTCAGCAGACCCTGATATTGATATAAAGATTGAGAAAATATCTTCTCAACCAGGTACTGATATATATCCACTGGATGAATCAGATAATCTTTCATTTATTATGGCATATAGCAGTCTTCCTAATGGCGTTATTAAAATGAGTAGTGATATTGAAGGTTTAGTACAGACTTCATTAAATCTTGGTATCATGGACACATTTGCAGATGAAATTGTACTTAGTTTCAGTGTTAGAAGTAGCGTTAATAAGGAAAAAGACGACCTGATCAGTGAACTGAAAAATACAGTAGAATCTGCTGGTGGATATATTGTGGTCGGTGGTGAATATCCTGCCTGGGAATACAAAGAACAGTCTAAACTCCGTGATATAATGACATCTAAATACGAAGAAATGTTTGGTGAATCTATGGTGGTTGAAGCTATTCATGCCGGAGTAGAATGTGGCCTTTTTGTTGATGGACTTGATACCCTTGATAAAAATACAGGAGTTTCTGAAACAGGCATAACGGATGCAGTTTCATTTGGACCAAATATTCTTGATATTCATACACCAAAAGAGAGACTTGAGATAGAAAGCGTTGAAAGGACTTGGAGTTTCATACTTGAAGTTCTTAAAGAATTAGTAAAATAAGATGATTAATTAGAATTTTTATGAATCAAAAATGGTGTTTAGTATGAAAAATGTAAGAGAGATAACAGTTATCACATTTGATGATGTAAATAATTGGATTCATAATAAAGGCGTGGGAGTTCTTGATTATTGTATCAAGGTCCTCTTTGCTATAGTTATATTTGTTATTGTATGTAAGATACTGAAGAAGATTACATATACAATACAAAATAGACTGGATAAAAGAGGTGTAGATCCTATTGCTAGTCATTTTGTGCTAAATCTTGTAAAGTACGGAATTCTTACATTTGCAATCATTTCAATCATTACGCAGCTAAAAATTGTTGAGGTTGCTTCCATAGCAGCACTTATAGCATCAGCTGGTGTAGGAATATCTCTAGCAATGCAGGGGGCCCTTTCAAACTTCGCCGGAGGTGTTTTACTTCTGGTGCTTAGACCTTTTAAAAATGGGGATTATATAGTGATTCCAAATGCAAATGTTGAAGGAGTGGTTGAAGAAATTGAGATATATTACACCACAATCCGCTCCATAATTGGTGAAACAATTAAGATACCTAATTCTCAGCTCACCAATAATTCCGTTATCAATAAACATGGCGATGGTAAAAGAGCCCTTATGGTTTATGTTGATATAGCTTATAAGGCAGATTTGGAAAAGGCGAAAGCGATTCTTGATAGAATCATGGATGAAGAACCAGGAGTTGTAAAAGAAGGAAGAAAATCATTTGTTGACGATCTTGGACATCATGGTATTAAACTCGGTTCCTTCTGTATGGTTGCAGTTGAGGATTATATTGCCATTAAACAAAATATGACAGAGAAAGTTCTTACTGAATTTATGGCAAATGATATTGAAATCCCGTATAACAAACTGGATGTTCATCTATTTAATAAAACTAATGAACAGTAAAATAATAATATGACATAAGTGTCAAAAGTCAAAATGCGTTCCTGCTTGCAGGAAAAGCA
>CAMNGU010000149.1 GCA_946538525.1 uncultured Lachnospiraceae bacterium | reverse complement strand
ATAATAAACCCGGCCCAAACGGCCGGGTCAAGCAATTTATATATTCGAAAAAAGATCATCCATTGTTATTAATGATTGAATGTCTCCAGAATATGAATTATCAACCAATCCAAATGTTGTAATCAGAGTAGGAAAAATAGCATACTTTGTTTCCGTAACAAGTTGAATGTCATTTATTCTCCTTCTCATTTTTTCATCATCTTCCTTGGTAAATGTATAATGAGAATTCGAATATTTCATTTCACATAGATTTATAACACGGTCTTTCCTCTCTATCAGTAAATCCACTTGAGATCCATGTACGCCCTTATCTCTATCTGCTTTACAATACCATGCTCTAGTTTCAGTCTGAATACCTGAGATTCCAAGTTTATACTTTATCTGTTTTTCGTGTCTTAAACAAACTCGTTCAAAAGCAAGTCCCATCCAGGTATTCACCTTAGGGGTGTTGAGCTGATTAGACCAAAAGTGTTCATCAGTCGTACCATTTTGTAAAAATTTATAATGAAACAAAGTAAAATTATCTATCAGTTGATATACTGTATTTTTCTTTTTCTTCCCAAAGGAATTATATTTTCTTATAAATCCACAACTCTCTAATTCCTCGAGCTTAGTTGATAAATCACCAGAATTAGCTATACCAGATTTTTCTATCAGCTCTTCTCTTGTCATTCCTACCTTTTTGGTTCCAAGTGATTCAATTATTTTGATATAGACTGTCGGATTTCTGAAGATAGATGAATATAGATACTTAAATTCATCTTTAAGTGGAGCATCCTTCTCAAATAAGATTCGATCTATATTTTGAACAAGACTTTGTCCCTTTTTTAAGAATCCCCAATAATATGGAACTCCACCAAATATCATATAGTATTGCATTATCTGTAATCTATTTAACGCAAGACCATTTTTAATTATATATTCCTCACATTCAGCAAGCGAAAATGTATCGAGATGTATTTGTTCTGTAATTCGATTGTAAAGTCCACCTTTGTTGTGAATGACCTTTGAAAGTATCCAGGAAGAAGCCGAAGCACAAACTATAAGTATTATATCATTTCTAGCAGAAGCCCATCCATTCCAAAAATGTTCAAGAGCAACTATTAGATCAGAATTCTTTGTATCCATCCATGATAACTCATCAATAAATATAACTTTTTTCTTCTCAGACGAATTTCTTACTATTTCCTTCAAATATTCAAATGCTTCAATCCAGTTTTTAGGTGTGCGTGGACAATCACCCCCAGCATCCTTTATACTGGAGCAAAAAGCAAATATCTGATCAGATAAACTGCCCTCTGATAGACCCGCATGCTGGAATGTAAATCTTCCTTTAAAAGATTCTCTTACCAAAAATGTCTTTCCTATCCTTCTCCTACCATAGATAGCTATGAAATGTGAAGAATCATCTAATAACGAATTATTAAGTATTTCAACTTCATTTTTTCTTCCTATAATCATTTAATCGCCTCTTTCAACTCTTCTTAATCTCGGTTTTTTAACCACTTTAAGAAGAGTTTACACCAAAAAAACTCTTAAATCAAGGCAAAAACAACCTTCAACTCTTCTTAATCTCAGTTTTTTTACCACTTTAAGAAGAGTTGAAGTCTATTATTACCCATTATATTCATAAAACATTTCATCCAGCATTTTATCCATTCCGGTTTTGTCTCCCATAGCTGCCTTTAAAAGCATTCCTGCATTCTTGATCATTAACTTGAGATATAACCAGTCACCCAGATCATCGTACTTCCTGGTAGAATTAATAAGATAGTTTCGTCGAAGAGTTGTATATTTCTTCCCTTTCTTTTTTCCATATTTTTTCAGTAACTTTGCAGTGGCCACATCCTCCATTGCCTTCTTATCCACAAAACCTCCGATTGCATCAAATGTTCTTTTTTCCGTCCAGAATATTCCACAATATAGTCCCGTAACTCCAAATGCAACTCTACACAGAATATCATTACACCATAGAGGAAATGAATATCTCTCAAAACGGATAGGTGCACCACCTCCGATATATTTTCTACTTCTTAGCAAAGCATAAATCTCACGAAGAGTATTCTTCGTCATACGGTTGTCAGCATCTATAGTGACTATAATTCTCCCCTTTGCTGCTGCTATTCCTGCATTACGAACTTTTGCGATACATCTGTCTTCATTTATTAGAGTATTGGCTCCATTTTCCCGGGCAATATTTTCTGTATTATCCGTACATCTGTTACAAACCACGATTATCTCCGTATTTCCTGGAAACACAGAATCTGCCTTCTTTATGGAATCTATACATCTCTTTATATATTTTTCTTCATTATGAGCCGGTATAATAACCGAAATATGCATCTTCATATTCCAAGTGCCTCCCACTTATCAATCACTCCCTGGTATAGCTTTCCCTTCTTTATAACAAAAGATCTTATTCCTATATTGAGAACAATAGAATGTATCAGACTTTGCATAGGATGCGCCTTTCCACTCTGCATATCTCTTATCATTTTCCTGGCAGCCTTGCGACATTTTTTATTAATATGATTTAGCGCGTCATTCCTAAAATCTCTGTATTCTATTCTTGAATTCTTGCCACCATGATCAACCACTTGTTTTTCGGTAGACATGATATTAAATGGCATCTTTAAAACTATACTGCCGCTGAGTTTTCCACCTGAATATATAACAAGATTTTTAAGAACCTTTGCCGCATCCTTATTTCCATAGTTCTCACCTGTTGCAACAATAACACATGCTTTCCCATGCAACAACTGCTCTATAACAAAATGACCTCTATCAATAAAATCCTTCATAAGACCTGACACATTACTTGCATAGGTTGGTGTCCCCAGGATTATTCCATCCGCTTCCGCTATAAGCTTGGATAACTTCTCTGCATCATCTCGTATACAGCAATGTCCGGTCCTGTAGCAGTAGCAACATCCCAGACAGTGGGCCATCTCAATCTCAGCAAGACTCACAAAGTCAACCTTCACATCACTATCCAGTAATTCCTTTTCCACCACATGTAATGTAGTTGCTGTAATACCCTGATTCCTTGGACTCCCATTTATTATAATGACTTTCATCTTCCTCTACCTCATCACATTTTCTTCAACATGCATTCTACCATTCACAAAATGAGCCAGCTTATGAGCCAGTTTCAAATTAAGCATCATGAGGAGAATACTCAGAGCAATTGTAAGAATAGTTACCAGATCAAAGTCCATCACCCTCGTACATCTAAGAAGAATGTTCACGCTGACAGGTAAACATATTAGACTCGTAACAAAACTTGGGATATATTTCTTTAGATAAATAGTTTGTCCAATATGAATTATGAAATGCCCCGCAAGTGCAAGGAACAGTCCGTACCACATAGAAATAAGCACCTTATTTGGAAAATAATATGCCAGCAGGCTCACCCCAAAAAATGGAATAAACTCTTCATAAACAGCCGCTGCAAAGCCTTCCGTCTTAAAGTTCCGATAGGCCTTCATAACTCTCGGAAATCTATCGTATAGATCAGGATTCTTCTTAAAGAAATATCCAAATCCTACCACTTCCTCCATATCATGAAATATAAATATAATTGGTAATAGTAAAATGAATTCTTTCATAAAGCCCTCCAATTACACACTTGTGTAACTTACATCTTTATGATACTCTTGATTGGTATTTCCGTAAACACATCTAGAGAAAGTTACTCAATCTTGTAAATATGTGTAAGTTCATATCACAAGGAAATGATTACTGTAATCTACAAAAATAAAGGACAAACTA
Source organism: uncultured Lachnospiraceae bacterium (assembly GCA_946538525.1). GTDB lineage: Bacteria > Bacillota > Clostridia > Lachnospirales > Lachnospiraceae > Eubacterium_Q. Next base: position 908 of record CAMNGU010000149.1, on the reverse strand, counting down.
TATTATGAAAAAACATTTAATTCGTGCTGTACTATATCTTCTGGGAATTGTAGTTCTTGCATTCGGTATAGTGCTTAATACAAAAGCATCGCTGGGAGTATCTTCCATAATTACAATCTCATATTCCATCGCTCATATATGGAATCTTAACTTTGCTAATACATCACTGGTTATGTATTCCTCATTTGTTATTATAGAAATGATTCTCCGTGGAATAAGAAAAGAGAAAAGAGAGTTTTTGCTTTCTATACTTCAGATTCCATTCAGTATAATCTTCACAAGATTCATGAATATATTTGACAATATGCTTCCGGATTTTAAGACTGTTTATGACGGATCATTCTGGGGTTCTATCGGTGGAAGATTCGTCATACTTCTTGCAGCTATACTTCTTACAGGTTGGGGCGTCGTACTGACCGTTAATCCAAGACTCGTCCCAAATCCAGCAGACGGAATCGTCCACACCATATCTGAATGCATTGGTAAAAGTATGGGACTTATAAAAAATATATTCGACATCTCCTGCGTTGCCATAACCTGCATACTCTGTCTTATAGCAAATGGAAAGATTATCGGAGTTGGTATCGGAACAATCGCTTCAATGCTGCTTATCGGAAGAGTTATCGCTATCACAAATCATTTTGTTAAAACACCTATGGAACAAGCCATGGGGTTAACAAAAGCTAATACTAAAACAACAAATATATAAAACAACCAGGAGCATGTTATGAATAAGTCTTTAAACCCCTCTTCCATAAGATCAAAAAAAGAGATCACCAATGCATTACTTAAACTAATGCAGGATCACTCTTATTCTGAAATATCTGTAAAGCAGATAGTCCTGGAAACACCTCTGGAAAGAAAAACATTTTACAATAACTTTTCTTCCAAAGATGATGTTCTGGATG
>CAMNGU010000148.1 GCA_946538525.1 uncultured Lachnospiraceae bacterium | reverse complement strand
ATGATCATCGGCCCATGCTCAGCAGATAATGAAGAGGCAGTACTGGATTATATGCACCGTCTTGCAGAAGTTCAGGAAAAGATAAAGGATAAGATATTTATCATTCCTAGAGTTTATACAAATAAGCCAAGAACAACTGGTACTGGATATAAGGGAATGCTTCATCAGCCGGATCCAGAAGGACATGAAGATATGCTGGCAGGTATTATAGCAATCCGCCATATGCATACTAGAGTAGTTGCTGAAACAGGATTTACTTGTGCAGAGGAAATGTTATATCCATCAAATCACAGATATCTTTCAGACCTGCTTTCATACATTGCGGTTGGTGCAAGATCTGTAGAAGATCAGGAGCACAGAATTGTTTCTTCGGGCGTTGGAATTCCTGTAGGTATGAAGAACCCACCAAGTGGTGACATATCTGTTATGATGAATGCTATCACAGCAGCGCAGTCATCACAGGATTTCATTTATAGAGGTTGGGAAGTAAGAACTCAGGGAAATCCATTTGTACATTCTATCATGAGAGGTTATGTGGATGTCCATGGTAATTCACATCCGAATTATCATTATGAGAATCTTCGTCAGGTTTATGAAGAATATCAGAAGAGAGACCTTAAAAACCCTGCAATCATAGTTGATACTAACCATGCTAATTCAAATAAGCAGTATCTGGAACAGATTCGTATTGCGAAGGATATTATGCACAGCCGTCATGTTTCTGAAGATATTAGAGGTATCGTTAAGGGACTTATGACAGAGAGCTATATTGAAGATGGAGCTCAGAAGATTGGCGAAGGTATCTATGGTAAATCTATTACAGATCCATGCCTTGGTTGGGCAAAGACAGAAGAGCTTCTTCTGGAGTTAGCTGAGCTTGTATAGTGATACATGTATAGTAATACTTGTATAGTGCTGTAAGCGTTTCTTGATTTATAAGAAAAAAGTTTTAGTAAGAATAATTAAAATGTCAATTTGGTAAAGCTGGTGACTGGGCTAATCAAATTGACATTTTTTTATTTTCTTTTATAATTTTATCTTGTGAAATACATATATTTTTGTAAGCCATCCGTTATAAGGGTGACTGCTGGCTAAGCGCAGATGGAGCGTGTGACTATGAGTAAGAAGATTGAAGTTGTAAAACTTAAGAATCCATATGTAACTGTTGAAGGTTCATTTGGCGGGAATCAGGGTTGGTTTAAAGATATGGAGAATAAGTTCAAGGGCAAGACCATAAACGGTTTCGGCTGCGGTCTTATTGGTGCGTCAGATGTTCTGCTTCATATTCTGGGCACCACTGAAAATGTTTTGGATAAGAATCTTAATTCTGGTATTAAGATAGGTAAAATGGAATCGAAAACTGGTGGTGATTTGAATCATAGGTTATCCCAAAGCGTTGCTAGAGTTGATTACGATAAATATATTCAATATATGGAGAAACATTTCTTCCGCATTCTTCCTAAACTTGGCATATCTGGCGTGCTGATGGCGTGGAATCTGAATATGTATTTTCTTCTGAACAGGAAGAAGATTAAGAAGATTACTGGCGGAAGGTACTGGGCGAGATGGGCTGTGCTTCCGCAAAATATACTTAGCAGGATTAAGGAAATGCTTTCAAATGACATTCCCGTGGTGCTGGCTATTGGTCCAGGAATGTTCCGGAAGAATAAGCTTACATTTTATAATAAGCTAAATGGTACAGATGGAAGTATCATCTTTAAGCCGATAACAAAAACAAAGGATCACTATGTAACTGTGACTGGGGTTGAGGAGTATATAGTTACCTCAAATGGATCAAATGGAAATAAACAGGATAGGATTGATGACTCAAATAGCAAGACGATGCTGGAAATTTCTTCCTGGGGTAAAAAATATTATGTAAACTATAGTGATTATATAGACTATGTAAAGAAGAATGATAATTACTATTTCAGCAATATATTATATATAAAAAAGAGATAACTAAATTAAAAAAAATAACTATAAAAAAATAAATAAAAAGGTTGAGGAGTAAAACCTTCAAATGAATAACACTAGAACGGAAAAACCATTAACTATTGCAAGATTAAATATACTTGGATTCGGAGTCGGGCTACTTATATCTTTCCTTGTATCAGTATTCTTACTTGGTATGGGACTTATAGTATTTCTTGTAAAAAATGGAATTAAAGATACATTTGCAGATCACTGGCTGGTATTATTGATACTTACAGTAGTAGAGATAATCATCTTCTGGGCGGGGATAATCATCGTCTATGCAACTTCGGCGCAGCTGGGGCTGAAGCTTCGTATAATAGGTATTGCGTGTGGAATGATCCCTGTGGTTCATCTTGTAGTACTTATAATTATCATAAGTATAACAAGCCGGGAAGTTAGTTTTGAAAAGAAGAAGATAAAACTGGATAAACAGCGTCACAGTCAGCAGATATGTAAGACCAAATATCCTATACTCATGGTTCATGGAGTGTTCTTTAGAGATTTTAAATATTTCAATTATTGGGGTAGAGTCCCGGCTGAACTGGAGAAGAATGGCGCAACCATATATTATGGAAATCATCAGTCGGCAGCGGCAGTGGAAGACAGTGCTCAGGAATTGGCTGAAAGAGTAAAGCAGATTGTTAGAGAGACAGGATGCGGAAAAGTAAATATCATAGCCCATTCTAAGGGCGGATTAGATTCCAAGTTTGCTGTGGCGTGTAAAGATATTGCACCACTAGTTGCATCGATTACTACTATTAATACGCCTCATATGGGATGTGAGTTTGCAGAATATCTGTTGGTTAAAGCACCAGAAAACTTGAGAAATAAAGTGGCTGATGCGTATAATGCGGCACTTACAAAACTGGGGGATACTGATCCTAGTTTTCTGGACGCGGTAAATGATCTTACTGCCATCAAGTGTAGAAATATCAATGATAGAGTTTCAAGATTTGATTTTAAGGCGGCTGGAATCTATACACAGAGTGTAGGTTCCTGCATGAAGCATGCCATCAGTGGAGCATTTCCTCTGAATATGAGTTATCTCCTGGTGGGACATTTTGATGGACCTAACGATGGGCTGGTAGGTGAACCATCCTTCCACTGGGGAGAGAATTACATATATCTGGAAAATAGAAAGAATCGCGGAATCTCTCATGGAGACATGATTGATTTAAATAGAGAGAATATAAACGGGTTTGATGTAAGAGAATTTTTTGTACAACTGGTAGCGGGACTGAAGCAGAGAGGGCTGTAAATGGGTAACATTATTCGTAGACATATGTATATATCCGGAGATGTGCAGGGGGTAGGTTTCAGATATCGCGCTAACTATGCGGCAAAGGATTTGGGACTTACTGGTTATGTGAGAAACCTGTATGATGGCAGAGTAGAAGTCGAAGTGCAAGGGGAGAGAGAACTCATTTCCCGTTTTCTAGCAGAAATAAATGCAGGGCGCTTCGTAGATATACAGGATATAGATTGGAAGGATATGCCCATAAATGAAGATGAGCGAGCGTTTCATGTCCGGCATGATAGTTATTAAAAGCTTTTTATTTTAGGATAGATAAGAGTATAGTTAAAAGTATAAATAAAAGTCTGGATAAAATAATAGAAAAATAAGTAATAGAAATTGTCTGTAAACAGACGTCCTATTACTTATTTTTTTATATTGTATAATTTTTCCTTGCGATATTATATTCTATACAAATGTTTAGAATTAGAAAATAATTCTTTACAGCATATGTGCACGGATGTCATCTCCACTCATTGGTGAGAGCATTGCAGGAGCAACATCGAATACTGTCTTAGCACCAGCGTCTCCAGCCTGGTTCATTCTGTAAGCTGCTCTAGCGTAAGCAACAAGTACTGATCCTGTGAACTCTGGGTTTGAGTCGAGCTTGAGGCTATACTCAATAACATGTGTATTCACTGCAGTAGTTGTTCCGTCAGCGTTCTTATTTCCGCCAGTTGTTCCTGAGTAGATAACTGAACCACCGTGTGGAAGTCCGCTGTGATCTCTCTTCATTTCTTCAGCTGAAATGAAATTAACTGTTGTATCATAGTCAGAGAAGTAATTTGGCATTGTCTTAATCTCATTTTCAATACGAGCCTTGTCAGCGCCATCTTCAACTACAACATAGCAAAGTCTTGTGTGCTTCTGGCGAGTTGTAAGCTCAGGGTTCTCACCAGCACGAACTTTATCAAGGGCTTCAGGAACAGGAACTGTATACTGACGAGCATCAACAACTCCCTCGATCCTTCTGATAGCATCTGAATGTCCCTGGCTAACTCCCTTACCCCAGAATGTATAATCCTTACCACCTGGAAGAACTGAGTGTGCGTAGAGACGGTTCAGTGAAAACATTCCCGGATCCCATCCACATGAGATGATGCCAATCTTTCCTGCTTCCTTTGCAGCAACATCAACATTTGCAAAATGCTCAGGAATTCTTGCGTGTGTGTCAAATGAGTCAATTACATTGAACATCTTAGCGTACTTAGGTGTCATCTCTGGAAGATCAGTTGCTGAACCACCGCAGATTACAAGTACATCAATCTTGTCTGTCATCTCTGGAAGAGAATCAACATGATATACTGCAGCACCACTATCGATCTTCACACTGGCAGGATCTCTTCTGGAGAAAACACCAACCAGTTCCATATCATCATTTGCAATAACAGCTTTTTCAACTCCGCGGCCAA
>CAMNGU010000147.1 GCA_946538525.1 uncultured Lachnospiraceae bacterium | reverse complement strand
GCGAAACTAAGGACCATAATGATGCAGGCGGGCCAGTAATACCTTTTATATCCGAAATATTACGACTTGCATTTATTAAACTAAGCACTGAAATAATAACAAACACAAGTGAAACAACTCCACCAATAAGTCCGATATTTCCACTATCAAACACGCTCTCTATTGCATCACTAAATACAACACCAACCACAATGCATATCATAATAACAAAAATAATAGATACCAATGAACCAGAACTCTTTTTATTAGCCGCCTGCTTCCTTGCCTGCTCTCTTTTATTTCGTTTTATGTCATTCTGGGTAAGCACATAGGCACCATCATTCCCTATCGAATCTGAAAATGCAGCACCCTTTTGTGCCTGAAGTCTGGCTTTATTCTTTTCTCTAATGCGTCTTTCTCTGTCTTGCATTCCCAGATCATCATCATGATTTCCTTTAATTGCCAGCTTTTTAATTCCTGAACCATAGATCAGTACACTAATCAATCCAAGAATAGCAACTATAAAAATGAGAACCTTTGGAACTATAGTAAAGAGCATCTGGAAGACTGCAAAAAGAATCGCCGCAATTACCAAAGCGCATAACAAAAATTTAGGAACACTCATAGGAATATCTGCATAAACTTTTCCAGATTGACCATTTACTGTTGCATACGCCACCCTGTTTCTATTTCTATAGGACATAAACCAAACCGGGAACAATGCAGAACGAGTTACATTTATATTTGTTTTAAATGTATCTTTAAGTTGTTCCTTAGGCTTATCAAAACTCGTATGCGCCATAGGACTACTATTCTTCAGATAGTTATAAGTACTTTCCTGCGCCAGTTCAACTGCAGTCCCTTTATAAATATCCACACCTACATCCGCCAGATCCGCATAAAATCCCGAGAGAAATGAAGGGCTGAATTTAGTTATATCCTTAACACTATATGGAGCTATGGTACTACTGATGTCATCTGAAAATGTTGATGAAGCATCATAAGAAACTCCATTATAATAATTATCCAAAGTACCTCTCATCATATAGTGATCAGTGATAATATAATCACCACTTCTATGAGAAGTAGAAGTGGGAACATTTATATCACATCTTTGTGACATATCATAAAGCCAATATGGCATATAAATTCCCCTAAAAGAATCAGCTTTCCCCGCTTCTCTATAGGACTTCGGTGCAAATATAGCTTTCTTAATAAACTTCTCAAAGGAAGCCTCACAATCCTTTTTAGTCTTTTTAAATGGAATGATCAGCTCAGGTTTCTTTTCTTTAGAAAGTCTGCTTTCCAAAACATTTGAGGATCCGCAGTAACTACAAAATCCCGCAGCCGTTTCATCAGTTGAGGTAATCTCACCACCACACTGTGGGCATTTGAATACTGTAACATCATACTCAGTGCTTTCCTCCGCTCCACTCATTTCAAAAGCATATGGATTAAACTGAGATGAACACGAATCACATTTCATCTGTTGGGAAGCAATATCAAACTTGAGGAGTCCTCCACAATTCGGACATTGAATCATCTTTTCCCCCTATTACTTTCCTGTCTTTTTTTCTATTATATCTTTTACAGCATCGATAGCCTTGTCTTTTGCCTTATCCACATCCTTCTCTGTGATGCCAGCCTTCTTAGCAGCATCCTCAGCTTTCTTGGCAATATCACTAGCCTTTTCAGCTACATTTTTGATATCATCTAATCCTGCCATACTTTAATACCTCCATATTTATATAATTTTTATTGTTTGACACTTAGGTCATATTATTAATTTAAAGCAGCTCCAGCAGTTCCTCAAATATAAATTGGACAGATTTCTCTCTAACATTATTTCTTCCAAGATTTCCAAACTGCTTAGTAAATGTATGAATTTCGCCATTAATATAGAATCCAAAGCAAACCATTCCTACTGGTTTAGTTTCTGTACCTCCTGTTGGTCCAGCTATTCCTGAAACACCTACACCTACTTCAGCACCCATGGCCTTTGCTGCACCTTCACACATTTCTCCAGCAACTTCTTCGCTAACGACACCATTTGCTTCAATGGTTCCCTTCTGTACACCAAGATATTTCATCTTTGCTTCATCTGCGTAAGTCACAAAGCTCACATCCAACACTTTAGATGCATCTGGTACATTTACAAAGCGTCCGGCTGCCAGCCCGGCTGTACAGGACTCTGCGAAGGTGATGTGATAGCTCTTCTCAATCAGCTTCTCCACCACCAGATATTCTATATCTTTATTCATCATCTCTCCTGACATTATATTCTCCTTTATCACTCAGTTGGAATACTTTCTAAGGAACCATCCATCTGGCCAGCTTCCTCTCCCTGCTTATCAACCTGTTCTCTCGCCTTATCTTCCAGCTGAGTACCTACATTAACTTCCTGCTCAAGTATTCCCTGACTTTCTTCCTGCTCTGCCTCTTTCTTATCTCCACAGGCTGTAAGACATCCTAAAGATAAAACAAGGATAAATGATACAGCCACAAGCTTTAAGTTTTTTCTTAATTTTTTCTTATTATTATTCTTATTATTATTCAATACTCGAACCTCCATCATAAACACCAATAAAGGTATAACTACAAACATCAAGATTATATCATTAAACAAATCTTTTCGAAAGACTCTTATTCCAAACGTAAAGAGTAATTATATTAAGCTCTATTTTAAGACATAAAAAAAGAGCGAACCGAAATATATATCAAGCCACACACACCAAGTAGTATCGATTCACTCTTTTAAACATATTTAGTCTGACCTAGTCAGAATTTTTAGCTGACCTTTCTCACATCATGTCCACATACTTCAATCAGTTCATAGAAGTTATCAATCTCCTTAAGATCTCTCTTTGAAATCTCAGTAGCCTTCAGTGAAAAAGATTCAGGATGAATAAATAGCGGAATGTTATCCCACCAGATTTCATAATTTTTCTTAACCAGATATTCCTCCTCTATATATCTACGAAGTCTCTGTCCATCCTCTTCTGTCCATCTGGAAATACCGAAGAGCTGCCAGCCCTCATTTCCTCCGATAGTTGTGGACTTAACGAACATATCCTCATCTACAGTCATAACCCATTCATCAGTCTCTTCATGAATTTCACATGCTGCATAACCTGAATACTCAAAATATGGAGTAAGGATGTCAGGATTGTAAATGATCTGATCCCCATCTACACAGATAGCATTATGAAGATATTCTCTTGCCACAAACATTGAGGAGATATTATTTCTTGTCTCATAATATGGATTGTAAAGAATATCTATATCAGGATACTTTTCCTTAACTTCTTTAAATCTTTCTGCAAGATAACCAGTTACAACATGTATCTCTGTAATACCATTTTTATGTAATGCGTCTATTACTGTATCGATCATTCTGATGCCATTCACCTTAACCATTGGCTTTGGTGTATCATCAGTTGCCGGCTTAAGTCGGGTTCCCATTCCCGCAGCCATAATTATCGCTCTCTCCGCCTTATGCATCCTATTCACCTCTCTTATCAAATATCCAACTATCTATTTAACGGATTCATCATCCCATTTGGTCTTTCATAAATTCAATGTTTTAATCCGTTCACGAGCACTTTGTTTTCTTATTTTGGTGAACAGTATATACTTATATCCCATCTTTGTCAAGGGAATAATCTATTTTTCTTTTATATAAGTAAATGATATGCTAAAATACACTTGTTATTTTCAAATAAAATTTTTAATATTATTTTGGATATCTTATTTTATTTAAAAATTCTAGAAATATGTTTCGGCTTCATTCTGCTGACACAGTTCTATGATATGAGGAGGTTAAATCATAAAATGGGTGAATTACTATTTAAAGCGAAAAAAAGAAACTGGTGCGGTCTTCCATGGACCTTTACGACTTATAGTTTTGATGACGAAAGAATCTTCATAGAAAGTGGAGTATTTACAAAGCAGGAAGACGAAGTCAGACTTTACCGTGTTCTTGATATATCCCTTACAAGATCATTTGGACAGAGAATCTTTAAAATGGGGACTATCAAGATTGACAGTTCAGATAAAACCATGAAATGCTTTGAATTTAAGAACATCAAGAATCCTAAGGAAGTTAAGGAGCAGTTATCACAGCTTGTAGAAGAAGAAAGACAGCGTAAGAGAATAACCGGTCGTGAGTACATGAATGATCACGAGCACGATGGCTATGATGATGACTTTGAAGATGAGCATCATTTTCAATAGATAATTAAAATCTATTTTAGAATCTTATTTTTCAAAACAAATTCCCAAGGCAATTAATCGAAATGGTTAATTGCCTTTTTTCGTGAGCAAACATATGACATTTGTCACATGGCAGTTGTGACACAGTTCACTACCACAGAAATCTCATTTTGCTAAAATAGAGCCAACACAGAAAACAAACTAGTAATCAAACAAAAAGCAAATTACTATCCAAAATATAACACGAAAGGGAAAAGCTATGAGCGAAACAGTTGTTAAAATTTCAAATCTTGTTAAAAGATATAAGGAGCTGATTGCTCTGGATAACTTTAGTCTGGAGATAAAGCAAGGCGAAGTATTTGGACTTCTGGGGCCAAATGGTTCTGGAAAAACCACCACTATTAACTGTCTCCTGTCTCTTTTAAATTACGATAAGGGTGAGGTTCAGCTCTTCGGTGAGAAAATGGGGCCAAACAGAAGAGATTTGAAAAAGAGAATCGGCGTTGTATGTCAGAACGTAGCTGTCT
>CAMNGU010000146.1 GCA_946538525.1 uncultured Lachnospiraceae bacterium | reverse complement strand
AAAGGGCTGTATCTCATGACTAAAGTCACGAGTGTTAGCCCTAAGATTATAAAAAGGTTAAACCATGTTAAGTAAGGAGAAGACATGAAAGTATATAGTGATATTGATAGAATTCCAACAGGAAGAGCAAGCGATGAAATCTCAGAAGGATGCCTCGTACTTGAGGGTGGTGGATGGAAAGGTCTATACACTCTCGGAGTGCTTGATGCTTTTATGGAAAATGGAATAAATATGAGAAGTACAGTAGGTATATCTGCTGGAGCTCTCTCAGCTATAGGATATGTATCAGGGCAGATTGGCTGGGGCGCCAGAATAGATCTTACCTATAGACATGATAAGGAATACTGCGGAATTGGCGCTGTGATAAGAGATCATGGCGTCACTGGTTTTTCATATCTTTACAAGGATATAGTTGAAGGTTTACCGTTGGATAAGAAAAGATTGATGGATTCTTCCAGAAATCTTGCAGTTGGAGTAACCAACATGTTGACTGGAGAAACCGAATATATGGAAAAAGGAAAATGCAATCTCTCCGCAGCAGTCAGAGCATCTGCAACAGTTCCATATGTGTCGCGTCCGGTTGTAATAAAAGGTGTTCCATACCTCGACGGTGGCTGTTCTACTAAGATTCCGTATCCATATGCAGTTAGAGAAAGTGCGGATAAAATAGTAGTAATAAAAACCAGAGAGTGGTCATATAGAAGAGATACAGCACCGAACAAGGTTGCTATGACCATGTACCGAAGATACCCTGAATTTGTGAATAGCATAAATAGAGCAAATGATGACTTTAATAAGATGACAGATGAACTATATAAGCTTCATAACGAAGGAAAGATTATCGTTATCGCTCCTTCAAAACCAGTAGAAGTGACAAGATTTGAAGGTGATATGGAAAAACTCGGAGACCTATACTGGTTAGGCTATAGCGATGCAAATGAAAATATCGAGAAAGTTAAGGAATACTTGCAATAAATATCTCATACATTATATGATCCGACAAAGCCTATTAAGGATGAGGAATAGGCTTTGTTTTTATATTACAGGTTTATAGAATAGATAAACTCTAGATAATATAATGGTGGCTGAGGTGATTGATATGAGTTTAAAAGAAACAAGTAAATATATGAGTCTAATCCTCAGACATAAGCCTGAAGTCATTGGCATTTCACTGGATGAATATGGATGGGTCAATGTAGATGAGCTTATAGAGGGAATAGCTAAGACTCAGAAGTTTGATATGGATATTCTTGAAGAGATAGTTAGAACTGACGAGAAACAGAGATATTCATTTAACGAAGATAAAACAAAGATAAGAGCTAATCAGGGACATTCAGTTCAGGTGGATGTTGAACTAGAAGAGAAAATGCCACCTGAAGAGCTGTGGCATGGTACTGGAGAAAAGTTTGTTGCGTCGATTGATGAACAGGGACTTATTCCTAAGTCCAGGTTATATGTTCATTTGTCGAAGGATGAAGAAACAGCAACGAAGGTTGGTTCCAGACACGGAAGACCTGTCCTTTATATCGTAAGTTCTGGTCAAATGTATAGAGATGGATATAAGTTCTATCTTTCAAAGAATGGTGTCTGGTTAACCAAGGAAGTTCCTGTAAAGTATTTAAAGAAAATTTGATGTTCCAAAACTGACGGGAATGTTTGTAGAAGAATAGGTTTTTCAAATCTTTCAATTTTGAAAGAATTGTGTAAGAGTCCTGAAAGATTCAAATGTTATAATCCATTTGTTAAAACAAAGAGACATAATAACAGCTTTATGAATTAGCAGAGGAATGGATATGGAAAAGGTAAATAACAAGAATGCAATCAGGAATCTCGCTTATAGCGGAATCAAATCTAAGGTAAGTAAGTACATCATACTTGTACTCGCTGTAATCCTTACAAGCCTTCTGTTCTCCACACTGTTTTCAGTTGGAGGAAGCATGGTAAATGAATTACAGGAATCTACCATGAGACAGGTAGGCGGAACATTTCACGCTGGTTTCAAGTATCTTACAAAAGATGAATATCTTCAGATGAAGGATGATCCAAAACTGAAGGAAGTGTCATACAGGATTCTTGTAGGAAATGGCGTCAATGAGGAGTTTGCCAAGATTTATACGGAGTGTTACTACTCGGAGGACGGAAATGCGAAGAGTTCCTTCAGTTACCCGGTAAAGGGAAGGATGCCACAGCAGGAGAATGAAGTAGTAGTAAGTGATAAGATTCTCGAAGCACTTGGCCTTCCATGTGATATTGGAATGAATATAAAGCTGGATATAGATACAGGTGAGGATATTGTATCAAATGAATTTACTGTATGTGGTTACTACGAAGCAGATCCTATCTGCCCGGCGCAGATGATCTATGTATCAAAGGAATTTCAGGAGAAGTACGCACCAGATGCTACAGTACCTTATCCACAGGCAGATAGTAATAACTTAGTTGGAAGATATTCAGTAGATTTCTTTTTCAGTAACAGCATAAATATAGAGAAAAAAGTTAAAGCCCTGATTGCAAGGACAGGACTTAGAGAAGATGTTGATTATGGAATAAACTGGGCCTACGGTGCTAGTAATCTAGATCCATCAGCTCTGATAATCATTGGAGCGCTGCTAGTTATATTCATGTTTGCAGGTTATCTTATCATTTACAATATCTTTGATATCAATATAGTATCAGACATTCGTGAGTTCGGTCTTCTGAAGACTATAGGTACTACTGAGAAACAGCTTAAGAAACTGGTCATGAAGAGAGCGAACCTTATCTCGATCATTGGAATCCCTATAGGACTGGGACTTGGTATCCTTGTTGCAGCCTATCTGCTTCCAATCATTTCTGGACAGTTTAATTCGGTTACAGTAGGAAAGGGTAGTCTTCATCTAAATATCTGGATGCTTCTTGGAGCAGTGGTATTCTCATATCTAACAGTTATCTTCAGTGCAGGAAAGCCTTGTCGTAAGGCGGCAAAGGTTTCGCCTGTTGAGACAGTAAAATATACAGAGGCGGTAGATAAGAAAGGGAAGCCAAAGAAGAGGCTGGGAGTAGTTATTCTATCTATTTCTCTTGGTCTTGTTATTCTCAATAGTGTATTTGGATTTGTCAGTGGATTCAGCATGGATAACTATGTAGAGAATCTTATAGTTGCGGACTTCAGTGTGCAGGATGCGCAGCTGGATAATCCAGGAATGACATTTGTGAATACAACTGCTATAAGTCATGATCTTATAGATGAGCTTAAAGGGCTTGATGGAGTTAACTCTGTTGGTGCTGTATATGTAAGTGAGTGGAACCAGGAGTTTACTGACGAGAGCTGGGCTAAGATAGAGCAAAATGTAATTCAGAGTGATCTGCTGAAGCAGAAGTTTGCAAGTCATGGATATACAGATGATAGGAAAGATGAAGAGCTGGGTTACTATAATGAGTCCAAATCCCTTGACGGAAAAACATACGGGATGAGTGAAAATGTGATAGATAAGCTTAAGGTTCTTGAGACAAAGGATGGAAATGGTAAGATAGATTGGAATACATTTAATTCTGGGGATTATGTGCTTATTAATAGATTTGAGACAGATGAAGGTGAAGTGAACTTCTTGAATCCAGGAGATAAGATTACTATTAGAAGTCATGATCCCAAATATTGCAAAGTAGAAACAATAGTAAGTGATTCGGGAGAGGAATTTGAAGTTCCTAATTATGATGATGCACCTGTGAAAGAATATGAAATCTATGCAGTTGTTGAGATTCCGCTGGCTATGGAACTTAGACACTACGGTCTATTCGAATGTGACTATATTCTTCCTGAAGATGAGTTTCTTGCTGTTAATGGTTCTGATTGGAACGCCATGAGAGTCCTTATGGATGTAGAGGATTCCAAGGAAGGATATATAAATGACTGGCTGGAGAACTATACAACTACAGTTGATACTACTATGGATTACGATTCCAAGGAAAGTATTACCGAAGAGTATTCTTCAATCGGTAGAATGTTCAAGATAGTTGGTTCAGTGGTTGCTATTATATTGGGTATTATAGGTATAATGAATTTCGCAAATACCATAATTACTTCTATACTTGTAAGAAGCAGAGAGTTTGCTATGCTTGAAGCTGTTGGAATGACAGGAAAGCAGCAGAGAATACAGCTTATGAAGGAAGGCTGCAGATATTTTACATGGTCAGCGGTAGTTTCCCTTATAATCTCGACTATTCTCAATATGACTCTTATAAAGGCTCTGACAAACCAGATTCCAATGTTCGACTGGAACTTTACACTGGTACCGAATCTTGTATGTCTGCCATTTATCTTGCTCCTTGTCATCATCATACCTATCATTGCTTATAATAAACTAAGTAAGACAAGCGTGGTTGAAAGATTGAGAGTAGAGTAAGGATATATCAATCCCGCCGCTATAGATTGAAAAGTCTATAGCGGCTTTTGGAATATATGGATTTATTATTTTGTGATAAAAAAGAGGTAAAAAGAATGACTGATAAAGAGATTCTGCAGATTGCTCTGGCGCAGTCTGCGGAGGATATAGGATGTAAAGCAGAAGACTTTACAAAAACAGAAAATGTAATATGCAAATATCATATGGGAGAGCATGCGAGAAAGTATATAAAGCAGCCTGTGATAGGAAACTTTGTTTCCTATGGAAGCAACGTGGTTGCAGCTGTGCAGGATGATATAAGAGATATCGCAGAAGCATATCTGAAGAAGTATGAATTCTATCATCTATTTGAAACACCGAATATGACCTGGCTTAGTGAAAAACTAAAGCCACTAGGATATGGAGTATGCTTCATGGCAGAGTACTACCTTCCAAAGCTAGATATGGTGAAGGAGCATCCATGTGATTTTGAACTTAAGGTTCTGGAGCA
>CAMNGU010000145.1 GCA_946538525.1 uncultured Lachnospiraceae bacterium | reverse complement strand
CACTTTTTCAGTCAATACAGTATGGTTTTCACTATTATCAACCTTCTCAATCTTCAGGTCCGAATACTCGAAACTAGAATAAGAAAGTCCATAACCAAATGGATAAAGTGGCGTATCCTTATAGTATCTATAAGTTCTGCCTTTCATGCTGTAATCTTCCATAGGTGGCTGTGTGCCATCTTTATAGAAGGTTACTGGAAGTTTTCCACCTGGAACCGCATCACCGAAAATGATATCTGCAACAGCCTGACCACCTGCCTGGCCACTATACCAACTCTGGATAACCGCATTGCACTTCTCATCTTCAAGACTAAGATCCATAGCGCTTCCTGTATTACATACGAGGATAACCGGCTTACCTGTTGATAAAACTCTATCCACAAGTCTTCTCTGTGGTTCCAGAAGGAACAGTGATGTTTTATCTCCGCCAGCAAATGCATTTCCTGTATCTCCCTGTTCACCCTCGATTGTTGAATCGAGTCCCACATAGAGAATAACCACATCTGCTGCTTTGGCAACCATTTCTGCCTCGCTGAGTCTGTCATCATCAAACGCAAGATTCTGAACCTTGTCCAGGAAGAGATGTGATCCTTCAGAATAAAGGACCTGAGTTCCCTTCTTAACTGCATTTCTTATACCCTGAAGGTTTGTAACATATCTTGAAGATGTTCCATTGTAGTTACCTTCAAGTACAGTTATAGATGCAGCAGTTGGACCAATAACAGCAACCTTGCTTATCTTATCTTTATCCAGTGGAAGTATTCCGTCGTTCTTAAGAAGAACTGTTGAGTTTACACTAGCCTGATATGAAAGTTCAGCAGACTCATCTGTATCGATAGCATCAAGGCCGATGTTATCATACTCGCAGTCGTCAGCAAACATACCAAGTGCAGCTCTTATGGTGTATGCGCTGATTGCGGCATTTCTTATCTCCTCCTCAGTCACCATACCTTTTTCAAATGCTTCCATCATACTTCTATATGCAAAACCTGCATTCACATCACAAGTTGCCTTAAGGGCAAGTGCACAGGTTTCGAATACATCTTTAGTAACATGGTGATTCTCATGGAAATCCATAAGTGCAAGGAAGTCAGATACAAAGTATCCATCAAAGCCCCATTCCTTACGAAGTTTCTCAACAACAAGCTCATTACTTGCGCAGGCAGCCTCACCATTTACTCTATTATAGGCACCCATAAATCCAGATACATCAGCATCCTTAACAGCCGCATAGAAAGCAGGAAGATATGTTTCCTCCAGATCCTTTTTTGTAGCCTTGGCATCAAATCCATGACGCAACGCCTCTGGTCCCGAGTGCACAGCAAAATGCTTGGCACAAGCAGACACCTTCAGGTACTTTCCACTACCCTGTAATCCCTTAATAAATGCAACTCCAAGCTGCGCTGTAAGATAAGGGTCTTCACCATAGGTTTCCTGACCTCTACCCCATCTGGCATCTCGGAACAGATTTACATTAGGTGACCACATGGTAATACCCTTGTAAAGATCTCTGTCGCCAAGCTTTCTTGATTCGTTATATTTTGCTCTAGCCTCTGTAGCAATTACATCGGCAATTTTCTGCAGCATATCTTTATCAAACATAGCAGCAAGTGCTATAGCCTGAGGAAATACTGTTGCAGTACCTGCTCTAGCAAGTCCATGAAGACCTTCGTTCCACCAGTTATATGCTGGAATGCCAAGTCTATCGATTGCAGGACTGTCATATCTAATCTGTGAAGCAGCTTCTTCAATAGTCATTGAGTCAACAAGTTTCTTTGCCTCATTTCTAAACTGCTCTTTATCTTCTCTCTTCATTTAATACCCCTTAAATTAATAACCCTTAAATATAACCCTTAAAATCCTGTCAAAAGTCCTCAGTAAATTATAGTTTTGTAATCACCTTTTTTCACAATACCCTTATAAAAAATCCCCTATCTATAAATACTTTTAACCGACACTAATTAAAAGTATTATCCCCCGATAAATACTTTTAACCAGCACTAATGTTCGCTCATAACCTTCACTTTATAAGCTCACATATTATTAAATTAACCTTCACATGTTTCCCAGTCATGTATACACATAGTAACACAGTGATTTTTCAAATTCTTTTCAAATGTTGCGAAATTGTTAACTATTCTTGCTAAGGTCCGTAACACTTTTTTACATAATATTTTTCGTTGTTTAGAAAGCCATTTATTCCCATATATTCAGGCCGTAACCCCCGACAAATTTTCACATAAAAAAGAGGTCAGGAAATTCGAGTTTTGTCTCGAACTCCCGACCTAAATTGGTCATATTAAATTCATCTATCTCCTACAGATCCATAGCTATACTATACACCTCAGGATTAAGTTCTTTAATGTAATCCATATGTTCATTCATAAGATCAATATCCTTCTCATACATCTTAGGGAAATATTTCATTAGATTGAAATATCCCCAAGCAGAATTCTCATCTGGATAAACTGTCGCCTTGGTAAAATATTCCTTTGCAAGCGCTGTATCTATATAGTCCTTAAAAACCGCTTTACTACCTGAGCTCAGCACCTCTCCTGTCATATAGAAAAGGCCAAGTCTATTTGCCGCATAAGATTCATATTTATCTGCAGCTAATTTAAGATAACAAATGTAATTAATGATACTATCATTCAGTTCACTATCATCCCCTAAGAATGCCATGCCATTCAACTGATCCTGATAAAGTTCTATAATCCTATCTGCTTCCTTTGCAGCCAAACTGTTACAGGCAAATACATAACCATCCTGAGCAGCTTCAACAAAGAAATCTTCCGCAGCCTTTGAAAGCGCTTCCTTTGAATCAAGCATCGGAATATTCAGAAGCATTTCCGGATTCACTTTACCACCTTCTATCAGTTCAGAAATCCCTTCTTTTATAACTGTTCCTAACGCTTCAAAAAGCTCATCATTTTCAGACACTTCCTTTAGCAGTCTTCCAACCAGATTAATCGCGCCAGAAATATTTTCTACCTTTAGAGTGGCAACTCCCAATTTAAATGCTTTCGTCATCCTATCTACGAGTCCCATCTCTTCAATAATATCAATCTGTTCACAGTCTTTCAGAAATGCGCCCCTTCTATAGTTCATAAGGAAATAACCTATGTTCCAAAAAGCCTGTGGATAAGCCTTTCCGCTACAATTCCATTTTCCATCCTCAACTGTAATTCCAGCAGCCTTAAGATAAAGCTCAAAAGCATCTCTATACGCATTTTTTCTCATAAGTTTCTTATGATAAATGAGATCGCCGTAGAGTTTTGTGGCTACCACATTTCCGTCGTTACTCATACAGATTATTTCTCTCTCTGAAGACTTAGCCGAAACACCATACACCTCAAGAATAGTTTCAGTATAGACCTTCAGGTCATCCTTGTAGCTTCCATCACATGTAAACAGATTCATTTTATTCTCCTAACACTTTATAATATTTCTTTATAATTATTTTTAATAAAATCCTATAATAAAGCTCTATAACAACACTTTATACAATAACTATATATACAATAACTATATATAAAGTTTATTAATAAAAAAGGGAGATATAATGTAAATACATATACCTCCCCACTCATATTACTGTACTTTCTCAAACATATCCTTGCTAAGTCCGCATATTGGACAAACCCAATCATCAGGAATATCCTCAAATGCAGTTCCAGGAGCGATTCCACTATCAGGATCACCCACCTCCGGATCATAAATATAGCCACAAGGACAAACATACTTATCCATAGAATTACCTCCTCATATTATATTCACATAGTTTTCCCATAAACACATAACCAATTTTACTATTTCTATCAGCCCAGTGTCAACCTGATAAAATGACATTTATAAATTTATTTTTTTAGATATTTTTATAGATATTCAATCGAATTATCAACTTACATTATTTGCAACACCTACAGAAATATACCCATCAAATATTGCCCTTAAATCGCTGCCCTCTTCAGATTCTTCAACACGCCTGCCATCAACAAAATATCTTTTTCCTCCATTATCTAATTCCTGAATAACCTTATAGCTATCCTTATAGAAAAGACCTCGGGAAACTTTTCTATCCCACAAGATTCCTTTACATTCTTCTAAAGAACAATTAGGAAAATTTATATTCCATATCTGTCCAAATTCTAACTTCCTATCAATCACTTGATCTATAATCTCTTTTAAAAATGTATCTGTTACAATATGCTGACCTCCAAATCCTTCAGAAACCGCTATAGCTTGAATACCTTGAAAAGAAGCCTCAAAAGCAGCACCACATGTACCAGAATACTGAATATCTGTACCAGCATTATATCCTTTATTAATTCCAGAAAAAACAATATCAGGTTTCTCAGGCATAACAGCCAAAGAACCAACCCTCACACAATCCGCAGGAGTACCTGAACACGAGAAGGCCTTAACGCCATTCATAGAATCAATAAGATTAATAGAATCAACAGAATAATCATAGGGATATATATCAATCGGATCATGAAGATTTATACAGTGAGAAGATGCGCTCCTCTCACCATCCGGAGCTACAATCCAAACCTCTCCATATTCCTTCACAACATTAACAAGCCTAAGAAGACCATCAAAAGCTATTCCATCATCATTTGTAATTAGGATTTTTCTTTTCATACAAACTCCATATACCCCAAAAGATTTTTAATTTCAAAAATACGCAATAACTATTTCACACTATTTTAGACTATTTCAGCTAATTTATATAATATCATAAAAATCAAAAAAATCTTGTAAACTTATAGTTTACAAGACTTCATATATCTTCAGGGGGTGAGGGAATCGAACCCCCTCCAAAGGTTTTGGAGACCCCTATCATACCGGTAGACCAACCCCCTACTTAACTTTTCATTTCATTGTACCTTCAAAACTTCATACAGGGAACATCTTTTTTTCAAGATATTCAAGACATTTTTTCGTATCTACCTAAAATCTAGGAAAAGCTCACGACCTATTAGTACTCCTCA
>CAMNGU010000144.1 GCA_946538525.1 uncultured Lachnospiraceae bacterium | reverse complement strand
CAATCCGTATGTCATATGGTGTCAAAAGGTACTTTTGACACCCACATCATATTATTTTAGAAAACAAACAAAAAAAATAATTAAAAAAATAAAATAGAAATAAAAATAGAAATAAAATATGGAAGAAAACAATAACAATAATCAAGAAAATAATAACAATAATAAAAAGAAACCGGGGAGCTTTAATGGTATCTTAGGTGCCATAGTTGTAGCTCTTGTTCTTTCTATTGTATTTATCATGGCTTTCAATAATTATAAGGCTTCTGGAGAAGAAGAGATTACTTATGATAAGTTCGTGACAATGCTAGAAGATGGCAAGGTTTCTGATGTTAAGATATACGATAAGAAGATAAAGTTTACTCCTGTAGATGAAAAACAGAGTATGGAAAATGTTACCTACTATGTTATTCGTACAGATGACTATAAGCTTATCGAAAGACTTGATAAAGCAGGTGTTGAATATACAGCGATAGATGAAGGTGGAAATGCTATTCTTATGCAGATACTTTACTATGTTATCCTTATTGCTGTAATGTATTTCAT
Organism: uncultured Lachnospiraceae bacterium; assembly: GCA_946538525.1. Taxonomy (GTDB): domain Bacteria; phylum Bacillota; class Clostridia; order Lachnospirales; family Lachnospiraceae; genus Eubacterium_Q. The sequence continues at coordinate 4,467 of CAMNGU010000144.1, read as the reverse complement.
CACAATGCTTATCATGAGAAGAATTACCAGCGGTTCTGGTGGACTCATGAATGTAGGCAAGTCAAATGCTAAGCTTTATGACATGACAAAGAAGACAGGTGTTACATTTGCAGATGTTGCTGGTGAGGAAGAGGCAAAGGAATCGCTTACTGAAATGGTTGATTTCCTTAGAGAGCCTAAGAAATATCTGGATATTGGTGCACGACTTCCAAAGGGTGCACTTCTTGTTGGACCTCCTGGAACAGGTAAAACACTCCTGGCAAAGGCTGTAGCTGGTGAAGCGGATGTGCCATTCTTCTCAATGTCAGGTTCTGAATTCGTTGAGATGTATGTTGGTGTTGGTGCTTCTCGAGTAAGAGACCTTTTCAAGCAGGCAAATGCTAAAGCTCCATGTATTATCTTTATCGATGAGATTGATGCCATCGGTAGAAGCCGTGATACAAGGCATATGGGTGGCGATTCCGAGCGTGAGCAGACACTGAATCAGCTACTTTCAGAGATGGATGGTTTCGATTCAGAAAAGGGTATCATAATCCTTGCTGCTACTAACAGACCAGAGGTACTTGATAAGGCGCTCCTTAGACCTGGTCGTTTTGATAGACGAGTTGTAGTTGAGCGTCCTGACCTTAGAGGTCGAGAGGATATCCTGAAGGTTCATTCAAAGGATGTTAAGCTGGATGAAACAGTTGATCTGCATGAGCTTGCAAATGTAACTAGCGGATCCGTTGGTGCGGATCTTGAGAATATTATCAATGAAGCTGCACTTACAGCTGTAAGAAAGGGAAGACGATTTGTATCACAGGAAGATCTTCTTGAATCTGTAGAGGTTGTATTTGCAGGTAAGGAAAAGAAAGATAGAATTCTTTCAGCAGAGGAAAAGAGTATCGTTGCTTATCATGAAGCCGGACATGCTCTTCTCACAATGCTTCAGAAGAATACAATGCCAGTACAGAAGATTACTATCGTTCCTCGTACTATGGGTGCGTTGGGATATGTATGGCAGACTCCAGAAGAAGAGAAATATCTGGAAACAAAGGCTGAGATGGAAGCTCATATCATTATCACCATGGGTGGTAGAGCGGCTGAGGCTCTTAAATTTCCATCAGTAACATCTGGTGCGTCAAATGATATTGAGCAGGCAACCAAAGAAGCTAGAGCAATGGTTACCATGTATGGTATGTCAGAGCGATTTGGTATGGTTCAGCTTGAAGGTGTTACAGGTGAATATCTGGATAGAAGACGAGTTCTTGAATGTTCAGATGAAACAGCAACTCTTATTGATGAGGAAGTAAGAATGATCATCAATAATGCTTATGCCAGAGCTTATAAGATTCTTGCTGATAATATTGAAATACTTGATGCAGTTGCAATCTATCTGATTGATCATGAATCAATTACTGGTAAGCAGTTTATGGAAATCTTCAATCGAATTACAGGTGGTGTTACTCCTAAGATTGATAAGTCTGTTTCACTTACAGAAGGAGATATTACAGGTAGATTTATTCCTTCAGAAGCTTCTTCAAAGAGATATTCTGGAAGTTCTTCAGATATAGCTACAGGTAATGGACAGTATTCAAATCTTATTGACAAAGTTAAGTCGAATGTTGGCGATAAGATCAGTGATAAAGTTAAGCTTAAGGATAAAGTTGCAGAAAAGCTGAAGAAAAAGAAGAAAAAAGAAAAAAATAAAGAAAAAGATAAAGATAAATCTAAGTACAAGGTTTATGCCAGTGAAGAGTTTGAGAAGAAGAGAGATGCTCTTCTTAAAGATGACATAGATGTGGAGGGGGATTATGAAGCTCCAATCAATACATCTTTGGGACAAATTGGTATAAGTACAGAAGAGACTATCGCCAGACTTGAAGAAGAGGCAAGGAAGAAGAGTGAAACAGAGGCAAATGATTCAAAAGCTGATCCACAAAATTCTCAAAATTCTCAAAAGAAACCTCAGAAAATGCCTTGGGATGTGGATAATACAACTAACACTTCAGATGATAGTGAGCTATTAGAAAATTCTATTACAGAAAACTCTAATATAGATAGTGCTGCTACAGAAAATGCTGCAGAATCAGAGGATGTTGTGGAAGTTGGAAATCCAGATGCTGATGAGGAATTAGTAATTGAATCAGGTTCTGGTTCAACAGTTGATCTAAATAAGTCAGAAGATTCAGAATAGTTCATGATTTATCGTCTTGACTTTAAAATGAACTATATGTATATTAATAATTAGCTATGTTACTGACGGATTGAAGTGGAGTTTACCACGGGGAGCATAGTGTGAGTTGAATGACCGGCCGTCTGGGTATAAAGCCCAGGCGGCTTTTTATTCGCCAAAGACACATTTTATAAAAGGAATGGAGGATGAAATGGAAAGAGTAAATATGGCAGCGGAAATCGGTGCAACAAGCTACCCAGGAAGAGGAATAGTTATTGGATGTACACCAGACGGAAGTAAAGCAGTAATTGCATACTTCATCATGGGCCGTTCAGAGAACAGCCGCAACAGAGTTTTTGTAACAGAAGGTGAAGGAATCAGAACAGAGGCATTTGATCCATCTAAGATGGAAGATCCTAGCCTTATTATCTATGCTCCAGTAAGAGTAAGAGGAACAGATACAATCGTAACAAATGGTGATCAGACAGATACAATCTATGAGAACATGGAGCAGGGAGATACATTTGAAGAGTCTCTTAGAAACCGTGAATTTGAACCAGATGCACCAAACTATACTCCAAGAATTTCAGGTGTACTTCATGTAGATATGGGTTACACATATGAAATGTCAATCCTTAAGTCAAATAATGGTGATCCTGACCAGTGCCTGAGATTTACATTCAGCTATGACAATCCGAAAGCTGGAGAAGGTCATTTCATCCACACATATATGGGCGATGGAAATCCACTTCCAAGCTATGAAGGTGAGCCAACACCAGTAGAAATATCAACTAATGATCTTGATGAGTTCACAAATACAGTTTGGAATGCTCTTAATGAAGATAATAAGGTTTCACTTTTTACTCGTTTTATAGATATTGAAACTGGTAAGGTTGATACAAGAATAGTAAATAAGAATCAGTAAGCAGAAATCAGTAAATAGAAATCAGTAAATAAGAATTAGTAAACAAAGCACAATTATATAGTTGGATTAGTTAAATTATTGAGAATTGAAATCGGATTATATTGAAGGAGACGAAAATGAACGAATTAGAATTAAAGTATGGATGTAACCCTAATCAGAAGCCATCACGCGTTTTCATGAAGGATGGCAGTGACTTACCATTTACAGTTCTTTCAGGTAAGCCAGGATATATTAACCTTCTGGATGCATTTAACGGCTACCAGCTTGTAAAGGAACTTAAGAAGGCAACAGGTCTTCCTGCAGCAACATCATTTAAGCATGTTTCTCCTGCAGGTGCTGCAGTAGGTCTTCCACTTACAGATGTTGAGAAGAAGATTTACTGGGTAGATGATATGGGAGATCTTAGTCCACTTGCATGTGCATATGCTAGAGCAAGAGGCGCAGATAGAATGTCTTCATTTGGAGATTTTATCTCTCTTTCAGATGAGTGTGATGCTGATACAGCTAAGCTTGTTAAGAGAGAAGTATCAGACGGTATCGTAGCTCCATCTTATACAGATGAGGCTCTTGAAATCCTTAGATCAAAGAAGAATGGAAACTACTGTGTAATCCAGATTGATCCAGATTATACACCAGCTCCACTTGAGACAAAGGATGTATATGGAGTAACATTTGAGCAGGGTAGAAATGAGCTTGTTATCAATGAGGATTTCTTCTCTAATATCGTTACAGAAGCTAAGGACCTTCCTGAGTCAGCAAAGATCGATCTTACTATCGCTATGATTACACTTAAGTATACACAGTCAAATTCAGTTTGCTATGTTAAGAATGGTGCAGCAATCGGTATAGGTGCCGGACAGCAGTCAAGAATTCATTGTACAAGACTTGCTGGTGATAAAGCAGATAAATGGTTCCTCCGTCAGTCTCCACAGGTACTTAACCTGCCATTTAAGGCTGATATTAGAAGAGCAGATAGAGATAATACAATCGATGTATATATCAGTGATGATTATGAGGATGTTATCGGTGAAGGTGAGTGGCAGAAGTACTTCACAGAGCAGCCTGCAGTATTCACAAGAGAAGCTCGTAAAGAGTGGCTTAAGCAGAATACAGGCGTTTCTGTTGGTTCAGATGCATTCTTCCCATTTGGAGATAATGTTGAGAGAGCTCATAGAAGTGGCGTTCTTTACATTGCACAGCCAGGTGGTTCTATCAGAGATGATAATGTTATCGAGACATGTAATAAGTATGGAATCGTAATGAGTTTTACAGGTATCAGACTTTTCCATCACTAATTCGTAGAATGAATTAGAGTATATATAAGAATACATAGAACTATATAGACATATATACGAGAAAAAAATAATAATAAATTTAAAAATTTATA
>CAMNGU010000143.1 GCA_946538525.1 uncultured Lachnospiraceae bacterium | reverse complement strand
TGTCTTCCATTTATCTGCGTGATGGTAGTTGCTATACCAGTAATCGCTTACAACAAGATTTGTAAAAGAAGTGTAGTTGATAGACTTCGTGTAGATTAATATATAAGTAAAGATAGATTTCGGCAGAATACGAAAAACCAGAATTATTTCGGCGGGGAGATTTCCCCGTCGATTTTTTATTTGTGAATTGTCAGTGAAAATGTATAATAGAACACAGGGGTCAAAAGGTACTTCTGCCCCTATCAAAATTTTTATGAAAATTAAAAGACTAAAAAGACTATCAATTGGAGGTAGATATGTCTTCAGAAATATATAAACTTCTTATAGTTGAAGATGATAATGAGATAGGTGATATATTAGATAAATATCTAAAGAGTAATGGATATGAGATAGATAGGGCTGAAAATGGATTGGAAGCAATAAATAAGATTCAGCATAATGATTATAGCATTGTACTACTTGATATTATGCTTCCATTTAAGAGTGGTGATCAGGTTCTTAAGACAGTTCGTGAGACAAGCCAGGTGCCTGTCATCATCATTTCCGCTAAGGACATGGTGCAGACCAAGATAGATGTTATGCGAATGGGTGCCGACGATTATATCACCAAGCCCTTTGACCTGGATGAGGTTCTGGTTAGAATTGAGGCGGTGCTTAGAAGAACTGCGGGGCTAAATAATAACTCAGCTAGTACTGGTGAGCCTAAGATCATAAATCATAAAAACCTGGAAATGAATCTAGATGCAGCCAGGGTAACTGTAAAGGGACAGGAGATTGTACTGACCTCCAAGGAATATGCTATCCTTGAACTCTTGCTTACGAATCCAGATAAGATGTTTTCTAAGTCAAATATATATGAATCCGTGTGGGAAGAAGGATACATATATGACGATAATACACTGATGGTGCATATCAGTAATCTTAGAAATAAGCTTAAGGATGCAGATCCAGAAGAAGAATATATCGAGACAATCTGGGGTATGGGATATCGTCTGTCGAAGTAAGATAGGGACGGATAAAGTCATTCGCATATAATAATTTATAAAGTTTAAGAACGGACTTAAGTTTTTCTTAAGAGATAGATTTTATTATGAGTACAGTAAATCGTGCGGTTAAAAATCTAACTTAAGAAAGGTTGAAGACATGGAATATGTTATGGAAATCGAAGGACTGACTAAGACCTTCGGGAAGAAAACAGCGGTAGATAACTTCACGCTGAAGATAGAAAAGGGTCATATCTGCGGTCTGATCGGACCAAATGGAGCAGGTAAGACCACGATAATGAGAATGATGGCGGCGCTTACTGAGCCGGATTCTGGCGAAATGAAATTCTTCGGTTCAGCTAATCTGGACGAAGCAAGAAGCAGAATGAGCTTCATAATTGAAGAACCATATATGGAACACAGCATGACTGCCCGCGAGAATATGCAGTATCTTAGATTCATTCGTGGTGTGGCAGATGAATCCAGAATCGATAAGCTCCTCGATTTTGTAGGACTTAAGGATGTTGGTAAGAAGAAGGTTGGCAAGTTCTCACTAGGAATGAGACAGAGACTTGGAATCGCTATGTCACTTCTTGCAAAGCCAGAGTTTATGGTACTTGATGAACCAATCAACGGACTAGATCCGGAGGGTATCATCGACATAAGAAAGATGCTTCTTAAACTTACAGAAGAAGAGAAGATAACTATTCTTATCTCCAGCCATATACTTAAGGAGCTCTCTGAACTCTGTACAGATTATGCTATAGTAAATCATGGTAAGCTCATAGAGAAACTGTCTCACGAAGAGCTGCTGTTAAAGACGAAGACATTTATCGGGCTTCGTACAAATGATATAGGAAGAACCTGTACAGTTCTTGAGGGAAGTCTTGGAATCAGGAACTATAAGGTGAGTCCTGAAAATGAGATAATGATATATGAAAGACTAGAAGAACTGGAGCGTATTTCTAGTATAGTCACTCAGAATAATCTGACCATCACCAAGATTAATGTCGAGGGTGAAAGCCTTGAAGATTATTATATTGGAAAGGTAGGTGATCAGAATGAATAAACTTATTAGAGCTGAGTTTTACAGACTGCGTCATACAGGACACCTGTTCTGGTATGCAATACTTTTACCTATGTTATTCATTTTTATGCCATATATTCTATGTATGGATCAAATGGATAAACCTCTGGATGAGTTAATCGAATCCCTTGGAACCATGTGTGTGCTTGTTTATAACTTCTTTCCAGCCGTGGTTGCCGGTTTCGCAGGACAGCTTTTCAATAAAGGCAAGCTAGGATATTATGAAGTAATGGCAGGTAACAAACCGTCTCATATAATCATGAGTAAGATATTCTCGGATGGAGTATTTTTCTCGGTGATCTACACGGTGTGTGTTTCTGCATTCTATGTATTCTTAGGAATTAAAAATGGAGTCGGAACTATGACTCATCCATTTATCAGACTTGGACTTTTTGCAGTGGTTATGGCGCATCTGGTAGTATCAAGTATTATGATCATGATGGCATCGAAGAAGACTGTATCAGCAGTTGTTCTTACCTATATGAGGTTTATGGTTTTTGATATAGCATTTATGCCAGCTCTGGCTTTTGTATTCACAAAGCTTGGACTTGAAGGTGTTGCAACTCATTTAGGATATATGATTTTATTTAATCAGCTGGAAATGACGGCTTTAGGATCAATTGATTTAACTGCTATATTACATATTATCCTTGGTTTCATAGGTGAGTTTATCTTATGGTATATAGTGGTATATAGAGGAATAAAGAAGAAAAAGTTTTCATAGTAATATCTAGAGAAGGATATATGGACTATAGATTTTTATGGATTCTGGTAGCGGTTCTGCTACTAATAATTGTAGGACTGCTGCTCAGAATGAATCTTTATAAGAAACAGCTTCATTCGTTTACAAAGCAGCTGAGATTTTTTCGCAAAGAAAAAAAGGATGGTCTAATAAGTGTTGAGAGTTTTGGCAAGGATTATATAGATCTTGCGAAGGAGCTTCAGCAGTTTGTAGATGAGGAACAAGAGTTAATAGAACAGTCTGAAAAGGACCGGCAATCAGTGAAACATATGGTTGCCGGTATTTCCCATGATTTCAGAACTCCGCTTACATCTGCTATGGGATATATCCAGCTGGCAGAGAAGGATGAGAGTGTGTCAGAGGAAACTGCGGCGAGTCTTAGAAAGGCTTATGATAAGACGAAATATCTGAAGGAACTTTCGGATGAATTCTTTGCATTATCAGTAATGGAGAATCGTTCTAAGGAAGAGCTGACGGAACTCAGCTTCAAAAAGCTTTTCGAAAATATTACCTTAGAACAGTACGACTGGACTGTTAAGTCAGGTATAAGTTTTGAAGCTGATATCACAGATGATCCTTGTATGATGCAGGCCTCTGAAGTAGATATGACAAGGCTTCTCATCAATCTATATTCTAACGCAAAGAAGTATTCGAAGAGTAAGATAAGGGTGGCTCTTAGACAGAGTGAATCAGAGATATCATTTAACATAGATAATGATCTTGAAGAGGGTGCGTTGATTGACGAGAGGCGTGTGTTCGAGCCCTTCCACAGGGAATATGTGGGTGAGCAGGGCGGTAACGGACTGGGGCTATATGTTACCAAGAGAATTGTTGAAAATTATGGTGGTATAATATCTGCAGAGAAAGACGAAAATATATTTAGTATAAAGATATTATTTAAGCGAGGAAAGACAAATGAGTAAAGAATATGCTGAGAAAATAATAGAGCTTATAGATAAGTCACCGACTGCATTTCATGTTGTAGAAAATGCCAAGGCTATCCTGGACTCACAGGGTTTTACAGGTCTTAAGGAATCAGATGTATGGAATCTTGCGGCAGGTGGAAAGTACTATGTGACGAGAAATGATTCTTCTATCATAGCATTTCAGATTCCGAAGAAGGACTATGCCGGATTCAGAATCATCGCAAGTCATTCAGATTCCCCATGTCCTAAGCTCAAGGAAGATTATGAGATGGATAGATGTGGATATGTTAGGTTAAATGTTGAAAAGTACGGTGGAATGCTGTTAGCTCCGTGGTTTGATCGACCACTTTCAGTTGCTGGTAGAATACTAGTTAGAGATGAGAAGGAAGCATCGGGAATAAAATCTCTGCTTGTTAATCTGAATAAGGATGTAGCGGTTATTCCTTCTCTTGCGATACATATGAACCGTGATGCGAACTCTGGTTATTCCTACAGTTTTCAGAAGGATATGCTTCCTATAGTCAGTACATCGAAAGGCTCGAACAAAGGCTCGAATAAAGATTCAAAGCTGGACTCAAAGCAGGATTCTAATAAAAATGAGAATACAGGTGCAACTATCATGTCGCTGATAGCTGAAGCAGCTGGAGTAAAGACAGAGAATATACTTGGAAATGACCTTTTCTTATATATCCGTGAAAAGGGAAAAATATGGGGCGTAGATGATGAGTTTATAGGTTCATCCAGACTGGACGATCAGGAATGTGTATGGTGTACATTGGATGGATTTATAGATGCCGCAAAGATAGGTCATGGCAGTGACAGCAGTGCTGAAGACGCTTCTTCAGAGTATGTAAGTATGCTATGTGTCTTCGATAATGAAGAGGTTGGTTCGAGGACAAAGCAGGGAGCGGACTCTAACTTCCTGGAGAATCTAATAGATAGAATAAATGATAATCTTGGCAGAAGCAGAGAAGAGTACTATACTGCGTATGCAAACAGTTTTATGATATCTGCAGATAATGCACATGCTCTTCATCCTGCACATGCTGATAAGTATGACCCAGTCCAGAGTCCGAAGATGAACGAAGGAATCGTGCTTAAGTTCAGCGCAAGACAGAGCTATACTACAGATGCGGTATCAGCTGCATTTGTGAAGAAACTATGTGAGGATTCAGATATTCCATATCAGATATTTGTTAATCATTCAGATGAACCAGGTGGAAGTACACTTGGTAATATATCTAACTCGCATGTGTCTATCAACACAGCAGATATAGGACTTCCTCAGCTTGCCATGCATTCTTCCTACGAGACTGCAGGTGTAGAGGATATAGATTCACTAAGAGGTTTTGCAAAAGTATTTT
>CAMNGU010000142.1 GCA_946538525.1 uncultured Lachnospiraceae bacterium | reverse complement strand
GACATCATCGAGGATGTTTCCCATCTGAGAAGTGAGATCGGAGTTCTATACATGAACCGATTCAACGAAACAGTAATAAAAAAGACTTTGCGGGATAACGGTCTTATATTCGAACCGCTATTCCGCGCAAAGCCTCATGTTTTTGTTGGTAAGGACTCCCCTCTTGCAAAGAAGAAATCACTTTCACTTGATGATCTTAAACCATACCCTCGACTCTCGTATGAGCAGGGAAACCATAACTCATTTTACTTTTCTGAGGAAATCCTCAGCACCGTAGATTCTGATAAAGAGCTGCTGGTACATGACAGAGCCACGCTCTTCAACCTTTTGATCGGTCTAAATGGCTATACCATCTGTAGTGGTGTCATCAGCGAAGAGCTAAATGGTGCTAACATCGTGGCAAGACCACTTAAGGTAGATGACTATATGGAGATTGGATATATCCTGCCTTCCGCTATGCATCCATCTAATCTAACTAAAGCATATATAGATATATTAAAGGGGTTGACACAATAAGCGTGATGATATTTATTTATGAAAAGCTATTGAATTGAACTTCCATCATCTCCACTTTTTACAACGATTTTTGGTAATACTTCTTCCAGTCGACTCACATGAGAGATAACACCAACTAATCGTTTATTACTCTTTGAAAGAGCATCTTCACTTTCTCCAACAGAGTTTCCGGAAAGATCATTTAATACCTTCAAAGCTTTCTCAAGAACATCATCATCCAGCGTACCAAAGCCTTCATCAATAAATAAAGTATTTAATGACATTCCTCGTGAATAACTCTGAACAACATCAGAAAGTCCTAAGGCAAGAGACATAGAAACAACAAAGGATTCTCCACCAGATAAGGAAGCAGATGCTCGCTGCTTCTTGGTTTTCTTATCCCATATATCTATCCCCAAACCAGCCACACGATTTTTTCTACTGGATGTGGTTGTATGTACAAGCTGATATCTTCCTGAAGAAATTTCATCCAAACGATAATTTGCCTTTTCAATAATTTCTTTAAATCTTAATCCTAATACATAACGGTAAAATGAGAGCTTTCCTCCGTCTCCGCTGGAACCACCAGCAATGAGCGAAAGTTTCGTAAGCATTTTAGATATATAATCTGTATCAGCCAGAGCAGCTTTTTCAGCCTTTACATTTAATAAAACTTTATCATGATTATCTCTTAGATTCTTATGCACATTTAACCGATCATCTATCTGCTTACACTTTTTATTTTGATCATTAATCTTACTATTTATCTCTCCAATATCCTGCTTTGCCCAGTCTTTCGTTTTCTCTTCTAATTCAGAAACTCTGTCCCCTGTATTCTTCAAATCATTATCATAATCTCTATAATCTTTTTCATTTTCTTCCAGCCATCTCTCTGGATTCTCAATATGGGACAGGCTATTTTCTGCATCCGCCACCGAGTCAAAGCTAACCTCTGAAAGCACCCTTGCCAGCTCATCATCAGTATTCCTACTCTGCTCTTCTAAATCCTTTTTATTCCCTTCCGCTGTTTGCAGATTTCCGGAAAGTTCACTGTATTCCATTTGAATTTTACTATTAGCATCATTATGAGACTTCACAATATCGGAAAGCTCTGTTTTCTGATTGCTTAAATCCATAATAACTTTTTGGACTTCTTCTTCGCTTTCATACTTTAAGCTATTCTTTAAAGCTTCATATTCATCTTCCCATGACTTAAGCTGTTCAGTTTCTTTTTCAATACCAGTAGAAAGTGAACTATTATTCTTATCAAGTTCACCCTTATCAGCAGTAGCTTTTTCTATCTTGGTTTTTAATTCCAATACGAGATTCTGTTTTGACTTTAGATCATCAGATTTACTCTTGAGCTTATCTATTTCTTTATCTAAATCATCAACCTTGCCAGTCAGATAGGATGCTCCAGATAAAACTGACCAATCTAAGCAATCATCAAACAGCTTCTGTCCGATAGAAAGAGCACCTTGTTTCTGAGCTTCAATTCTTGCGTTTAATCCTTCATTTTCACTTTGGATTCTGGCACGCTCTTTTTCTTTTTCTTCAAACTTCTTCTTTGCTTCATCTACTTCAGATTGCTTTGGAATATTTTCTTCTAATTCTGAAAAATGATACTCAGTACCCTTTATAAAATGAGTCCTACATACTGGGCAAAGAGCCTCACCCTTTTCTTCTAGTTCTTTACGAAGCTGATCCGCCAATAGTCCTGATTGTCCCTCAAGGAAAAGGGCATATTTTTCATCATAGACTGCTTTTAATTGACGAGCCTGTTCTACAAAACTAGAATACTCCTCTTCTTTTTGTTTTAAAGAATCTTCATCGGAAAGTATGCTGCTTATTTGTTTTGAAAGTCCATCTTTACCTACAATCTCATCCTTACGTTCATTCTTTCTAGACAACTCTTCTTCTACTTTTGCTCTTAATGAATCTACATTTTCTAATGATTGAAGTTTTTCCTGATTATCTTTAAGTTGATTCTCTAATTCTTCGCAAGCTTTTTTATCTTGTTCCAGTTGGTCTTTATCTTTTTGTATTTTTATTTTTCTGTCACTTATATTTTTCTGCAACTTACTTAATTTGTCATATGATTCAAGTGAATCATTTAATGACTGAATCTCACCAGTTAATCTTTCAATTTCTTTATTACTCTGTTCATCATTTTTAAGAAGTTCTTCAATTTTCTCCTTTTGTTTTTTGCTTTCAGCTATTTTTTCGTTCAGCTTAGCAATAGTATCTATCTGCTTCTGTAATCTTTCTTTTACTTCTCTATCATTTTTTGCAGCAGGCATAACTTTGCGATACGCTTCTGACACAACCAAACATTTCTTTTTGATATCATCATATATCTCAGTCTTGGATTTCAGTTCCTCTAAATGCTCACGCTTTTTTTCCAATTCATCGATATCTTTATTTCGAGATTCTACAGTTCCATGAAGGCGGTTAAGTTTATCAAGCTCTTTCTTAGCCTCTTCACTTACTTTCCTTTCTTCAGCTATAATCTCTTCTTCATAGTCAATAAGCGACTGAATATTATCGAGTAGATTAGGATTCCCCGGAATCCACATCTCTGAATCAAAGTCAGCACTTTTTTCAGGTGATTCAAAAGATTTATCCATTATAGCCGCAATATTCTCGACATTTTTCATTCTTGTTTTTTCAACTCTATCCGACGCCTGCTTAATTAATTCCTGATATCGATCTATATTGGAATTATCAAAAAGTTTACCAAGGATTTCGGCTCTTCGATCATCATCTTCGATCAAAAACTTTTTAAACTCTCCCTGAGCCAGCATAACAATCTGACAGAACTGCTCTTTTTTCATTCCAAGTAATTCTTCTATCTCTTCTGTAACTACGGAAGGGAGAGTAATAGGATCAGTATCAGGTTTCTTAAATAATGCTTTTATCTGATAATTACTAATAGCATCCTCAGTTCCCTGCTTTATAACAAGATGTATTTTTCTTTCAACTGTATACTCTTTTCCAGCATGCTCAAAAAGCAGTTCTACTCTCGAATCTACTTTATTAGACACAAAGTCACTATGCATCATCTTTATATCTCTGTCAGAGCCACTTACCTCACCAAACAAAGCAAAAACTATGGCATCAAAAATAGTGGTTTTTCCTGCTCCTGTATCACCTGAAATTAAAAATATACCATTTTCAAATTTATCAAAATCAACAACTGTTTCCTTTGAAAAAGGGCCAAATGCTTCCATCTTTAAGATTTTAGGTTTCATTCTGTCTCACCCCCAATACTTTTAGCTTTATTTATTATCTTCAGAACATCGTCTTCAGTTATTGGTTCAGTTGAATCTTGATTTCTTACTAATTCTCCAATAAATGTCATTAGTTCATATTCTTCATCAGTTGGAGGAGTACCACCATTCTGTGCAGTAAAGAATTCAGCAAAACGATCTTCTTCAGGAATACTCTCTACGCCATCTCCTTCAGCTTTTGCTTTACTTCCTGCCCCAGGATTATATGAAGAAGTAAGCTCCATCAATATACTTCCTCGACCAGTAATTATTTCATTCAAATAATTATCTATTTCAGGAGTAATTCTTTGGTCTGATATAACAATTCCAAAATATTCATTTCTTCCAGGATCATCTTCCAACAGGTCAAAGATTTCGTCTTTTTTAATATCAGGATAATATCTCATTTTGTGTAAAGGTTTGATAGGTATAGTATTAACTTCTATCTTTTCACCCTTAGCTCCAATATTAACTTCCAGAAATCCTTTATCACCCTGCTTTGTTTCATTCATGTGATAGCAAAGAGGAGTTCCCGCATATCTTACTTCCTCTCTACCCACATGGTAAGAAGAATGAATATGGCCCAATGCAACATAATCAAAGCTATCATATGCTGTATAGTCAACCATTCCTACTCCACCGACCATGGTTTCGGAACCACTTCTCTCCACTTCTTTGCCATTAACCACCACATTCTGATGTGATATCATAATATTTCTATTCGCTGTATCAATATCCTGTACAGCTAACAGACTTCTAATTGCCTGATCATAGTTCTTATATTCTTCTCCATCCATAACCTCAGATACTTCTTCTGGAAATGTATAAGGCAGCATCCAAAAAGTAACCGGACCATTTCCGTCCGGATCATCAATTGTCACATGGTCAATTTCCTTTTTCAGTCTACCAGCCACATAAATGTTATGTTTTGAAAGAATGACGCCTGCAAATGAAATTCTTGTTCCACTATCATGATTTCCGGAAATCAGAAATGTTTTTATTTCCTGATCCGATAGTCCAGTCAACAAACTGTCTAAGAGTAGTATCGCTTCTCCTGTTGGATTAGCACGATCATAAACATCCCCTGCAATAACAACTGCATCCGGTTTATTCTCAGAACAATAATGTAAAAATTCTTTAATCCAATGCTTTTGATCATCCTCCAAAGAATAACCAGCTAATTTTTTCCCAAAATGCAAATCCGCCAAATGATAAATCTTCAATTAGTTCCCCTCCTTTATCAATCGTAGTTACTTACATAGTTTTTCGAATTTATTATTTTCGTATTTTATCCTATAGAATGACATAAGTGTCAAAAGTCAAAATGCGTTCCTGCTTGCAGGAAAAGCATGTT
>CAMNGU010000141.1 GCA_946538525.1 uncultured Lachnospiraceae bacterium | reverse complement strand
TTCCGAATATTCATTATTTAAAAGAATTTTCGGGGTTGTCATCATTATTCTGTTGTTAAAATGTGCGATTGTTCTTATTAAAGATTTGTTTAAAAATCTTTGTTTTTAAGGAACAAAAAACCATCGCTTTGGTGTCTCATGTTCATGTCTTTTCTTGCGACAGCTTGTTCATAATACTACTATCAAACAGTAATGTCAACAACTTTTTTAAAAAAAATTTATGGTATTTATATCAATAATCTGAAAGCCCATATTTATCACCTACCCAGCCCATCACACAAACGGCTAAAACACTGGATTTTCTAGCGATTTACATTTACCTCAACCATCAATAAATGGCACTAAATTTTTCATTTTTCATCTCTCAAAATACACATTTCCCTAAAAAAAATAAGAAGTGTCACTTCCATATCCAGAAATAACACTTCTTACTTATCTATTTCATTTACAATATAAGATTCGATCAAGCATCTTTATTCATCTACACCTTTGTAATCTATAACTGCGCCTTTTGAATCAAATGTATACTTAAGCTTATATTTCTCGCCTTTATATTCATCTTCTATCACAAGCGTTTCATTACATGCCATGTATCCATTATCTTTGAAATAATAATTTTCGCCATCAATCCATACAAAATCACTCTTTGGATACCAGCCGCTCTCATCCATGTAATACCAGCCTGTGCTGTCATTATACCAGCTTGCTTTCTTTGGATATGTCTGTGTACCATCTTCATTTATCCAATACCCATCGATCCAACTTTCATATTCATAGTATCCATTTTTATCAAAATAATACCAGCTGCCATTTATATCCAGCCACTCACTGCATGCACAGTAGCCGTTATCCTTAAAATAGTACCACTGATGATTTATTTTCTGCCAACAGGATGATGGATACCATCCATCCTCAGTCTCATACCAGAAAAGAGTTCCGCTACCCTTCCAGCCGCCCTTGCTCTTGTAAGTCTGTGAGCCGTTGGATTCGAACCATTTACCATCTACCCACTCATCATGCCAGTCATAAACACCGTAAATGTGATAGATATAATTTCCTTCTTCATCCTTTTCAGTAAACTGACTCTTCTTAACCTTAATCGATTCACTCACTCTCCAGTCAACCGATGTCTGAGTTTTTCCGTAGCCCTTCAGAATATAGTCATCCATAACCATATCCATTCTGGTGTCAGAATCTAAAATATTACTGTAATTTTCCCAGTTAACATCATCTACATTTCCCGTTGGATAATACCCCCATTTGAGAGTCACTTCTGAACCTTTTGAAAAATCAACTCCGTAATAGCCGTAATACACCGGAGTATCGATCACGAGATAATACCCAGGTTCATCAGCCTTTACATCCATGCCCTTTCCTGCTACGCCTATTGCAGCGGCGATGACACAAAGAGCCAACGCTATCGATAAAATCTTCTTCTTAAAAACCATCATCCTTGTTCTCCTTTTCATATTTATAAATGAGTAAAAAAGAAGCGTCCCTATTTACTCATAGTTTGTATCCACTTCCTATGAACTGTGCGATGTCTCTGCCTGTATCGTCTGTAACATCCACATTTATAGTACATGTTGTTCTTCCGTTCTTTTTGATATATGCCTTTGCCACCAGCTTTGTTCCTTTCACGGAGCTGAGGTAATTGATGCTAACCTGCTGAGCAACTGTTGGCTGATGAATATTATTTGAAAGTGCTGCAAATGCCAGGTCAGCAAGTGTAAATATGGCTCCACCCATTACGCCTCCATAGGCATTCTGATGATTCTCATTTAGTACAACACTGCATACTGAATATTCATCTGTCAGCTCGTCCAGCTGCATACCTGTTCCACTGGCAAATCTATCCTTTTTAAAATGTTCTCTTGCTTCTTCAATTGATGTAAATGTACCCATTTTATTTCCTCTTTTCTTAAATATACTGAATCTATACGAGTACATTATACACTAATAGTAATTATATACCACCTAATTAAGTGTTTTATATATTTTGTTTTAGTTAACCACAACCTTATCAAGAATCTGATGTATCTCATCCTCTGAAAGACCGTCAAAGCTAAGGTAGCCCTGCACATTGTTATAGGAAACCACCACATATGTGGTTTTCTCCTCTTCACCCTCGGAAGTTTCTTTCCTCGAATCTATCAAAGTAAACTCAGCACCAGAGGAGTTTGAGTATATCCTTTCATTCTCCGTCTCGCCTGTGGCAACTCCAAATGCTGCATCTGGGGCTACATTACCTTCAATATAAGACTGATTAAGGGCAACCTTACCTTCGCCATAATTAAAAATCGTATCCATCTCATATTCCATGGTGTCATCTCCCAGATTGATAGTTGTGTAAATGACACTATCAGCCTCACCAGGAAGTTCTTTAAATGCAGCAGGAAAACCTGTATCCTCCACCGCTGTCTTGAAATCCCCATAGGTATAGCTTACATTTTCATACAGCCCGGAAACCAGCTTCGTATCCTTGGACAGCCATTTGTCATTTGGTCCCGGATCCTCATGCCCTGTATCTTTCACATCAACATCCTCAGGATTTTCAGACAGGGCCTCGGTAAAAGCACTGTCGTCCATATATTCCTCATTTCCCACATATGCTCCATGGTCTGTGACAAATACTTTGTCGAGGATTATATTTGCTGCATAAACAGTTCCTGCTCCCACAGCTAAAAATATAATCACTGCAACAGCAACCTTGGCAAATGTACCAACTGTTCTTACGCTGTTCTTCCGCAAACCGCCCTGCTTTTCCAAGTCGTTTTTATTCAGGTCGATCGTATCAGAAGCAAATCCATTTAACGCTTTTTCCAGAATCGCCTGATTTAGTTTCTCATCAGGTTCTATGTCCGGCTTCAGCGTTCTATATAATAAACCTTCAAATTCCTTTTCATTCATATTTCAGCTTCTCCTTCAGCATTTTCTTCGCTTTATGCATCCTGCTCTTCACAGTCCCTGCAGGGATAGCGAGTGCCAAGGCGATATCTTCGATAGACATTTCCTCCATGTAGTACATTAGGATCACCGACCTGAGCTTATCCGGAAGAGACCTTACAACCTTGCGGACCATTTCCGATTCTTCTTTTCGTTCGTACTCAGATTCAACAGTCCCCCTGTGGTCGGATATATTCTCCAGCATCTCATCCTGGATTGGAACAATGTCAGCTTTCTTCTTTCTCCACACGGTCTTGCGCCACTGATTGTTCCACAGGTTCGCCGCAATGGTGATGATGTATGATTTGGGGTTGCCACTTAAATCAATGTCACCCTTCTCGTACACCGTCAGAAATGTATTCTGGTATAGATCATCTGCATCGTATTTATCCTTCGCCAGGTACATGCAAAATGAGTATACTTCCTTGCCGTACTCCGCTATTAAGTTTTCCAGATCAGTAGATTTCATGTCTTCTCCAAAACGATATCGTTTTACGCTTTCACTTATATATTTTCATAAGTTTTAAAAAGGTTCATTTTTTTAGAAAACTTTTTATCCGTTATAAAAGAAAACCGCATCAGCTGGTGGTCCAACCGATGCGGGGTATTATTTAACTTTTTTTATATTGCATTTTCTTTCCAACTAAGTTGAGCCGGATTTCAATCACTTATAACATTATGAAATCCAGTCCACTCATGATTGCTGCGCCAGTAGCTGCAATAATCATCCAAGCGATCACCTCAATAGCTACTGCTATTGCAATAATAATAAGATAAGCTCTTGTGAAATTCTTCAGGTTTTCATTCTTATCACTACCAAAAGCATTTATAAACATGAAGATAAGTCCAACAATTGGAACACATGAGTAAAGAAGCATCCATCCTAAAAATGACATTGTTGAAAGTGGTTCTGTATTTCCACCCATGTTTCCGCCATAATTTACATTATTAACATTATTTCCAGTTGGAACATACTGCTGATTAAAGTTCTGCTGGCTATAGCTCTGCTGATTATTCTGCTGAACCGGATTTGGTGCCTGATACTGCTGTGCCTGAACTGTCGGTGTAACTGGCGCTACACTTTCATCAGATAAAATAGATGAACCTGTTACAGGTGCTGGTGTTGACACCTTTCCCTCTGGAGTCTGAAGCTGATGCTTATGCTCTTCAGGTTTATCATCTACCGCTGGCGCTGGCTGTGCAGACTTATCCAACTGAACCTGCTGCTCTGGCTGTGGATTAAATGAGTTTTCTGCTACCTTTGAAGCATCCTCAAATCCACCTGGCTTACTCTCTGATGCAAGAGGGCCAGACATATCAAATGTAAGAACTGTAGTACCACTTTCTGGATCCATTTCATCTGAAGCCTCAGCAATTGGAATGTCCATCATTGGTGTTGTTGATGCAGCGCTGATCTGCTCTGGCTCTGCTGGCTGAGCAGGAACTTCCGGCTGTACTGGAACCTCTGCCTGTACTGGCGCTTCTGGCTGTACTGGTGCTTCTGGCTGTACTGGTGCCTCTGGCTGTACAGGTGCCGCTGACTGTACTGCTACTTCTGGCTGTTCCGAAGCCTGAGCTGCCTTAGGCTGTGGTGCGCCACAGTTTGGACAAAAACCTACGCCGTCTGGAATGTTTGCTCCACACATATTACAAAACATACAAAACCTCCCCTATTCTTTTTTCTCAATGATATAGTGTGTAAACGACTGTTTTCTCAAACAATCACAAATAATTATATAACTTCAAATCTTCATTTACAAGATTAAATATTTAGCCTTCTTCATCATTCATCTTGGCAAGCTTTGCAGCCTGATCAGCAGCTGTAAGTGCATCGATGAACTCATCAAGATCACCATTAAGAACTTCATTAAGTCTATATGATGTAAGCTTAATTCTATGGTCAGTTACACGGCTCTGTGGGAAGTTGTATGTACGAACCTTCTCAGAACGGTCACCAGAACCAATCTGGCTACGACGAGCTTCAGATTCTGCATCATGAGCCTTCTGCATTTCCAAGTCGTACAGTTTTGTACGAAGCAGGGCAAATGCTTTCGCTTTATTCTGGATCTGTGACTTCTCTGTCTGGCTATAGATTACAATACCCGTTGGATAGTGAGTAAGACGAACAGCCGAGTCAGTTGTATTTACGCACTGTCCACCATTTCCTGAAGCACGCATAACATC
>CAMNGU010000140.1 GCA_946538525.1 uncultured Lachnospiraceae bacterium | reverse complement strand
AGACTTGGAAGAGATAGAAAGCAGGTTTCTATCTATCCAGTTGCTGAGTAATTAGTATCGATAGTTATTGGAGCTTTGTGAATCTCACAAAGCTCCTTTTTATTTAAGCAGGAGATTATAATGGCGAATTTATTTGCGGATAGAGCGAAGATATTTGTAAGATCCGGTAAAGGTGGCGATGGCCATGTATCTTTCCGTCGTGAACTATATGTTCCAAATGGTGGTCCAGATGGTGGAGACGGTGGTGATGGTGGAGATGTTGTCTTTGTTATTGATAAAGGTCTCAACACACTTACAGATTTTAAAAATATAAGGAAGTATAAAGCTGGAGATGGCGAAGAAGGCGGAAAGCGTAAATGTCATGGAAAGAACGGCAAGGATGTAGTAATCAAGGTCCCTCCTGGAACTGTTATCAAAGATTTTGAAACGGGCAAGGTTATTATAGACATGGCCGATCGAGAAGAGCCCTTTGTCCTTCTTCAAGGAGGTCGAGGTGGAAAAGGTAATCAGCATTATGCTACAAGTACCATGCAGGCACCTAGATATGCTCAGCCAGGTCAGCCGGCTTTAGAGAAGACAATTACTCTTGAACTTAAGATGATTGCCGATGTAGGGCTGGTTGGATTCCCTAGTGTTGGAAAATCAACTATTCTTTCTAAGGTGTCAAATGCAAGACCTAAGATTGCGGATTATCATTTTACAACTCTCGTTCCTAATCTTGGTGTTGTTGGACTTGGCGAGGGAAGAGGCTTTGTTATGGCTGATATTCCAGGTATCATTGAAGGCGCAGCTGAAGGCGTAGGTCTTGGACTTGATTTCCTTCGTCATATTGAAAGAACAAGAGTTCTGCTTCATGTAGTAGATGCTGCTTCTGTTGAGGGTAGAGATCCTATTGCAGATATAGAGGCTATTACTGAAGAACTTCGTAGCTATAGTCCGCAACTTGCTGAAAGACCAACTATTATAGTTGCAAATAAGTTGGATGTCCTTCCTCCTGAGGAGAGAGAGACTATTACCAATAAGTTAAAAGATAGATTTGAGCCGGAGATTCCGGTTATTCCTATATCAGCTGCTACAGGTGAAGGAATAAAGGATATGTTGGAAATAGCTTATAAGATGCTTGAGACGGCTCCGATGGATGTGATGGAATTTACTCCAGAGATTTCTCTTGAAGAATATACTTCAAGAATAGAAGAACTTCCATATTCAGTTGAAAAGTCGGAAGATGAAGAAGGCGTATATCTTGTAGAGGGTCCTAGGATTGAAAAGATGCTTGGATATACTAACCTGGAAGATAATAAAGGATTTAAATTCTTTCAGGATTTCATGGTTAAAAATGGTATCATAAAAGAACTTAAAGATCTCGGAATTGAAGAAGGAGATACAGTCCGCGTATATGGCTGGGAGTTCGAGTACTTAGAATAACCATATGAAAAATCCAGAAAATCTGTTTTCGTAGAATATAAGAAGAATATAAGAAGAATATTATATATTAGGAGAGCGTAATGACTACTAAGGATAGAGCGTACCTTAAGGGGCTGGCCCAGAAGATTGATCCGATTCTCTCTTTGGGTAAGGCGAGTCTTACACCTGAATTTGTGGAAGCTACAGCTGAAGCTCTTAAGGCGAGAGAATTAATAAAAGTAAATGTATTAAAAAACTGTATAGATGATCCGGGTACTCTGGCTGTTACTCTAGGTGAGAGAACCAGATCTGAGGTTGTACAGGTTATAGGCCGTAAGATAGTTCTGTATAAAAGAAATAATGATAATCCAAAGATTTTATTTCCTGGTGAAAAGGTGAAGAAAAGTGCCGGCAAAAAATAAGTTTGATAGTTTTTATGATATAGATTCCCGTAAGGGAGATATAGCTATATTAGGTGGTTCATTTAATCCTATTCATAATGGACATATAGCTATGGCAGAGGCTGCACACAGACAACTTGGTCTGGATGTTGTTCTTATGCCCAATAAAACTACTTACTATAAAGAAAATGATGTGTTTGCGCCAGATGAAGATAGAATAAATATGCTTAAACTTGTTGCTGAGGAAAAGGGTTATATTTTCTATAGTGACCTGGAGATTGAGCGTGGTGGAGTTACTCATACTATTGATACTATAAGGAATTTTAAGTCTGCTGATCCTGAAAGAACTGTTTATTTTATAATAGGTGGTGATTCTCTTGAATGGATCGATAAATGGGTTGAAGCTGAAGATTTACTGTCTATGACTCATTTTATAACTGCTGTTCGAGGTGAGACGGATAGAGAAAAATCTCGGGCTATAATTCATAGACTTTCAATTCAATATCCTGACTCAAATATTTCTCTACTTGATATGGAAGAGATTGCTATTTCGTCTTCTGATATCAGGAGACGAATTTCGGAAAATGAATCAATAGATGGGTTGGTGCCGGATAGTATAAAAGATTATATAAAAAAGAATAGACTTTATGTTTGATTATTGAGATGAGCTTGTTTGGAGGAAAATATGGATAGAGCAGAGATGATCAAGAAGCTTAAACCAAAACTAAATGAGAAGAGATTTATTCATTCAATCGGTGTTGAATATACAGCTGCAAATCTTGCGTTTGTTCATGGAGTTGATGTAAAAAAGGCTAGAATTGCAGGGCTTCTTCATGATTGCGCAAAATGTATTCCGACAGAGGAAAAGCTGAAGAAAGCTAAAAAACTTGGCTTCAAGATTAATAAGAGCGAAAAGGCTAATCCTGATCTTCTTCATGGAAAGTTGGGGGCATATTTGGCTAAAGAAAAGTATGGGGTTACAGATCCTGATATTTTATCAGCCATTACTTATCATACTACTGGTCATCCGGGTATGAATTTACTGGATAAGATTATATTCATAGCTGATTATATTGAGCCAAATAGAAAGATGATTCGTGATCTTCCTGAAATCCGAAAAGAAGCTTACCTTGATATTGATAAATGCGTAATTCACATTTTGAAGAATACGCTGGATTATCTTGAAGAAGGTGATACGGTAATTGATGAATTAACTCAGAAAACCTATGATTACTATGTAAATAAAGAGATGTAGTTTCGATAATTAAACTTATATTTGTTTAGAGAGGTGCCCATGACTAAAGATAATAGTAAAGAAAATAATAGAGAGAAAATGATGGTAGAATGTGCAGTTAAAGCGCTTCAAGATAAAATGGGAAAAAATATTGTTTCTCTTCATGTTGGAGAAGCAACTGTCATAACGGATTTCTTTGTAATAGCTAATGGTAGTAACAGTTCTCAAATGGATGCTATGATAGATGGCGTTGAAGAGGAAATGAAAAAAGCGGGCTATGAACTGAAGACAAGAGAAGGAAGAACACAGGGTGGCTGGGTGCTTCTTGATTATAATGAAGTGGTAGTTCATGTTTTCAGTACTGAAATGCGTGAATTCTATGGTCTCGATAGCACTTGGAGAGATGTAGAAAAGACAACTTACACTGATTGATTTATTGAGCTGATGATAGTATAATAAGTTGTTCTTGAATTAATCATAAATCTCTAAATGGGGGAATCCTATAATGTTTAGAGCTGTTAATGAATATATGGCAAAGCTTAACATCGTAACTGATGATTCGGTATATGAGAAGATGACAGATTTTCTCGATAAGAGTTCTAAGGTGGATGGCTTTTGCATTAATGTAAATTTTAATCGTTATATTGTTGATATAAAAATGAAAAATTACTCTGTGGATAATGCAGATAAGCTTTTTAGAAAATTTATTGAAGCTACTGCTTATCCTTATTCTCATGTCTCTGTAAGATACAATGAGGAAAACAGAGTTAGATATAGATTTGTTACCTGTCAAGAGAATAAGACAGGTGTATATATGGATATAATTATTTCTGGAGTATAGTACAAGTATAGTGTTTTGATACTGAATATATGATAGTTTAATTATAATAATTAATATATAAATTAATATAAGATGTGAGGAATTACCTATGAGAGAAACTTTACTTTCAACCCCAGAGGGAGTACGAGATATTTATGGACTCGAATGCGAGAAAAAACATTTAGTTATTGATAAGATTGAAAATGTACTTCATCTTTACGGCAATAAAGACATTGAAACACCAACCTTTGAATATTTTGGTATCTTCAATGCTGATAAGGGGTCTGCTCCTTCAAATGAAATGTACAAGTTCTTTGATAGAAATAATAATACATTGGTTTTAAGACCTGATTTTACTCCAAGTATAGCTAGATGTGTTGCGAAGTATTTTCCGGATGAGGAACTTCCTATCAGACTTTGTTATAAGGGAAATACATTTGCCAGTACAGAACAGCATAAGGGTAAACTTGCAGAGATAACTCAGTTAGGAAGTGAACTTATAAATGATGATAGCTCTGCAGCTGATGCTGAAACTATTGCTTGTGTAATTGATTGTCTTAAGGCAACTGGTCTTGAAGATTTCCAGATTGAAATTGGTGAAGTGGATTACTTCAAGGGTATTATCGAAGAAGCAAATCTGGATGAAGAGATTGAGGATAAAATCAGAGATTATATCCAGATAAAGAATTTCTTTGGTTTATCAGAATATATTTCTGAATTAGATATGTCTGAGGATATTAAGAAAAATCTAAATAGTCTTTCGTCTATGTTTGGTGGGCTGGATATGCTTGATAAGGCTGAAGGCCTGACCAAGAGCCCTTGCGCAATCGAAGCGATTGATCGACTTCGTAAAGTTTATAAGGCTCTTTCATATTATGAGTATCAGAATTATATAAGTTTTGATCTTTCTATGATAAATGGATATGACTATTATACAGGCGTTGTATTTAGTGGATATACATATGGAACTGGTAATCCTGTTGTGAAAGGTGGAAGATACAATAATCTTCTTGGTCAATTTGGAAAGGATGCTCCATCTATTGGATTTTCAATTTATGTGGATGATCTGATGAATTCTCTTTCAAGACAGAAGATAGAGGTGAAGAACAATGTAAAGGATTGCCTGATAGTTTATACTATTGAGCATCAGGAGAGCGCTCTTAGACTTGCTAAGAGACTTCGCGAACAGGGTGTTATCAGTCAGCTTATTCGTAAGTCCAAGAGACATGAGGATGATGAATATATGGTTTATTCAGATACTTATGAGGTTGGAAGAATCTATATTCTTCAGGATGAGAAGACTGTTCGTATCATCAGTGCGGATAGAAGTGTGGATGAAGAGAGAGCTATTGAGACTTTAGAATACTAAATAATTAATTTATTATATAAATGATGTGGGTGTCAAAAGTACCTTTTGACACCATATGACATACGGATTGCT
>CAMNGU010000139.1 GCA_946538525.1 uncultured Lachnospiraceae bacterium | reverse complement strand
AAATCCTTTGGGAAAAGAGGACGCATAGGACGGTCGATTACACGACATGTAAGAACGGCATTCTCTGAAGCCTTACCCTCTCTCTTGTTGAAGCCTCCAGGAATCTTTCCTACTGCATACATCTTCTCATTGTACTCAACTGACAGTGGGAAGAAATCAATTCCATCTCTTGGCTCCTTTGAAGCCGTTGCTGTTGACAGTACTACTGTATCTCCATAATGAATGAGTACTGCACCATTTGCCTGCTTGCCAACTCTGTCTACATCAACTCTAAGAGTTTTTCCGGCAAGTTCCATTTCAAACTTTTTGTACATGTTTTTTCTCCTTCGTACGATTATTTTTTTGATCATACGAGGTTCCGAAACAACTGAAAATGAATGAAACTTTTTTATTAAATTTATATATAATTTTCATTTATTTTCAGTGGTCTCGGGCTGGGTAAAAACGACTAAGAAAATATAGTCTCCCATCGCCTCGCACAATCCTTAAAAGTTTACCATAATATATCCGAGTATTCAACTCATTTTAATAAAAAAGAACCGAAAACAAATCAAAAGAGCCGGCCATGAATATAATATCCTGAACCGACTCTTATAATCATATATTTACTGACAAGCCCCATCAGAACCCAACCAATAACCATCCACATATTGATTAGCCACCATATAGCCTGAAGCATCAAAATAGTACCAATATCCATCAATTTCAAGCCACTGCGATGATGGCCACCATCCAGACTTATCTTCAACCCACCAACCTGAAGAGTTACTCATCCAGGTAAGGAAATAAGTATCGCTCATGGAACCATCACTATTGAACCAATAACCATTATAGTATTCACCAGATGCCATGTATCCGCTAGCCTTAAAGTAGTACCATTTGCCATCAATCTTCTGCCACTGGCTCTGTGGAAACCATCCCGAATCATCCACAACCCACCAGCCAGATTCATTGCCTGCCCATGAAAGCATTCCATCATAGTCGCAAACTCCAACCTCGTTATACCATTTTCCATTAACCCATTCATTCTTGTACTGAACAGTCTTGTCCGAAGCACTGCCTTCCACTTCAGTCGGTAAACTACTTGGTAGCTTATTTTTTTCCCGCCCTAAAGAAATAGTCTTGCCACAATCATTACAGTAAACATCACCAGTATAGCCCTTTTCTGTAGTAGTTGCAGCTCTATAATTTCGAAGTTCAGTATTCAAATGATTACATGATAGTCTGGAAATATCAACACTTACAGTAGTTGTCTTAAAATATTCAGCATCAGTACCTACATATTCAGCTATGGCATTTACGAACTTCCCTTCTTTAAGGGTAAGCTGACGATCACTTTCTTTCCACTGCCAGTTTTCCGGAAGCTCTACATCACCAACAACCGCATTTTTATAAGCAACCTTCTGAGAAGCAGCAGGTGCATTACCAGGCTTTTCGCCCATGGTAATTATAAATGAGCCTAAGATAATATAATCATTTCTTGGCTTTCCAACCACATAATTTCCGCCCTCTTTATCTGTTACTTTTATAGTAGCCATCCCCGGCTTATCATTATCAATATACTCAACTGTATACTCATCAGACGGAATAACTGTTGTTCCATCCATAACTTTCACTTCAGGTTCAACAGGTTTTGCATCATACGGAAATTCCAAAGCTGATAAATCCAATAGAGCAGAATCAGCAATTCTAGGATTTACGGTAAATGAAACTAAACCAGATTCAGATTTAGCTGTATCTCCATTATCAATCCTTTTTGCAGTTACTTCACAGTAGTAATATTCAACTGTCCCTGCATTTTTTCCAACCTCAACACTCCAGGAAATTGTATTAGATGGATAAATCTCAACTGCATTTCTTTTGTCCTGATCTTTACTAACAAACCACTTATATGAATAGGTATACCCCTCTTCTTCTTGAACCTGAACACTGAACTGTGTTTCATATGGATAACCATATTCCACCACTCTATCAACCGGTTCAGATACAATAGTAGGTTCGTCAGCAAAAACATCATCGTCAAGCACGATTTCCTCTGCACAAACATCCAGCACTACAGGAACATCCGGAAATGTTCCAAGCACCACAGCACAGGCAAGGGTAGCTGAAGCCACTGCCCTTACCGCACCTCTCTTAAATTTTCTCTTTTTCATAACCCTTATAAGCCTCCCCTTTTTTCTCGCAAATGCCCTCTCAAAGCATTTGCACTTTCATCTCACCATTTAATATTGTATATCATACAGATCATTTCTTCTATATAGATTTTTATAGATTTTTATAGATTTTTCTTATAATTTTATGATTTTATATTTATATTCGCCATTTAAATGATCTCAGCAATCTCAAAAGGAGTAAGGCGATCAGTATAAATAACTTGATCCGCAAATATTTCATAATATGGATTTCTGCTATCAAGCATTGTAATTATACGCTTTCTAAGTTCTTCCTCAGATTCAGTCATCAGGAGCGGTCTGGAATGATCATTCTTCACGCGGTTTAAAATCGTCTCAGGATCCGCTTTAAGATAAACAACATGACCAATCTTACTAAGATTATCTCTATTCTCTTTCCTTAGAACAGCTCCGCCACCCGTAGATATGACCGTATTGGAAATGGTACTCATTTCCTTTATAACTTCAGACTCCACATTTCTGAAATATTCCTCTGATTCATAGGTAAAGATATCATTTATAGAGCGTCCCTCTCTCTCAACAATGTACGCATCAAGATCTATAAATTTCATACCTCTACTCTTCGCCAGTTCTTTACCAACACTGGTCTTTCCAGAACCCATATATCCCACAAGAACTATATTGTCTCCATAAAGCTTCTTACACAGTTCAGCATAAACAACTTCTGACATTTCGCGGGAAACTTTAACTCCAAACCACATTTCAAAAGCAATAATCCCCTGATATAAAAGCATAGTAAGGCCATTATCATTAGGAATACCCAATTCATTCAGCTTTGCAATAAAAGGAGTTACTGCCGGATTATAAATGAGATCATAGCCATACTCAGCCATTTTATAAAATTCATCACTCTTAATAATAAGTTCATCCTCAGGCTTAAGTCCCACAGAAGTACACTGAAACATAATATATTTATCTTCAGGAACAGCATCGAACTCAGTAAGCCTAAGAGGAGTTACTATAGAAATCTCATCCGCAATAGCCTGAGCCTTCTCTAAATTCCTATTAAGAAGATAAATCTTCTCAGCGCCATAATTCTTCAGCATTACGCACACAGCTCTAGCAGCTCCACCAGCTCCAATGATCACTGCCTTCTTGCCCTTAAGCTCAACGCCTTTTGTCTCCAAGGCACGAGCAAGTCCTGGCATATCAGTGTTGTAGCCCTTATATCCACCACTGCATCTAACAAGAGTATTTACCGCACCGATTTCTTCCGCCAGCTCATCAACGCCTTTAACCACCTTCATAACATCCTGTTTATAAGGTACAGTTACATTTAGCCCGTATACGCCAGATTCAACAAGTCCATTTACAGCAGTCACAATATCATTTTCTACTTTTACAGGAACATACACAGCATTAATACCAATTATTTCACATAAAGTATTATGAATCACTGGAGAAAGTGTATGCTCTATTGGATTCCCGATAACGCCAAGTATTTTAGTCTTTCCATTTATTTCTATCATAAGTATCTCTTATCCTCAAATCAGTCTTATAGCATTTAAGTTTAATAATATTTTAGTTTAAATGTATTTAAGAAAGAAAAAAGCACGAGGACATGTCCGCGTGCTTTCATCTTCTTGATCACTTTTTTCGTAATTACTTTCTAAGTCCGAGCTTCTCAATGATTGCTCTGTATCTAGCGATATCTTTGTTCTTGAGATACTTCAGCAGATTTCTTCTCTGTCCAACCATCTTCAGAAGTCCTCTTCTTGAATGGAAATCATTTGGATGATTCTTGAAGTGCTCATTGAGGTCATTGATTCTTGCTGTAAGAATAGCAATCTGTACCTCTGGTGAACCTGTGTCGCCTTCTTTTACGCCATACTTAGCTGAAAGTTCAGCCTTCTGCTCTTTAGTAATCATAGTTACTACCTCCATATTTTATTATAATGTGCCTTTTACCGAGTACAGGTCGGAGTGTCCTAAAACTCAGTTAAAGGTAAAACCATTTGGTATGATAAAGCATAAGCCCTTTTATGTCAAGCATATTTATCACGCTTTTTAGCAAGCTTTATTTAAAGTTTTATATCGAGAAGCATCATATCCAATATCGTCATAGCAACCATAGCTTCAACCACCACAACCGCTCTTGGTGCGATTATAGGATCATGTCTTCCCTTAATCTCTATCTCAACATCATTACCTTTATTATCTACAGTAGACTGTTTCTGGAATATAGAAGGAGTAGGTTTAAAGGCCGCTCTTAAAATGATATCTGCACCGTCAGATATTCCACCAAGAATGCCACCAGAATGGTTAGTCTTCTTAGCCACAACACCCTCATCCATATAGAACTCATCATTATTCTCTGAGCCTTTAGATTTAACTACATCAAAGCCGTCGCCAATCTCGATACCCTTAACGGCACCAATAGACATTACAGCCATAGCCAGTCTGGCATCTAATTTATCAAATACCGGTTCACCTAAACCAGCAGGAACACCATTTACAATACATTCCACCATAGCTCCGCTAGAATCTTTCTGAGCTATCAACTCATCCAGGTATACCCCTGCCTTTTCTGCCGCAACTTTATCAGGCATACAAAGCGGATTAGACTGTATTTCATCTCTATCAAAGCTATTATAGTCAATCTTGATATCACCTATCTGATTAACATAAGCATAAACATCAACCCCAAGCCCTTCAAGAACTTTCATAGCTATAGCACCAGCAGCAACTCTTCCAATAGTCTCTCTACCAGAAGATCTTCCACCACCCCGATAATCCCTGAAGCCATATTTAACATCGTAGCCAAAATCAGCATGGCCAGGACGATAAACATCTTTTATATCGCTATAATCTTTAGAAATCTGAGAAGTATTCTCAACTACAAGAGATATTGGAGTACCCGTGGTCTTTCCTTCAAATACGCCAGATAAAACCTTAACCTTATCCGGCTCATTTCTCTTTGTAGTATATTTCGACTGTCCAGGCTTTCTTCTATCAAGAAAACTCTGAATATACGCTTCATCTATCTCTACACCTGATGGACATCCATCAATCACCGCACCAACAGCAGCTCCATGAGATTCTCCCCAGGTTGTCACTTTAAAAATTCTGCCAAATGTTGAACCACTCATAATACTAATTCCTTTGTTACATATATATTTATAGAGTAATTATATGACATAAGTGTCAAAAGTCAAAATGCGTTCCTGCTTGCAGGAAAAG
>CAMNGU010000138.1 GCA_946538525.1 uncultured Lachnospiraceae bacterium | reverse complement strand
TAAGATCATCAAGTGAAAGTGATTTCTTCTTTGCAAGAGGGGAGTCTTTACCAACAAAAACATGAGGCTTTGCGCGGAAAAGCGGTTCGAATATAAGACCGTTATCGCGCAGAGTCTTTTTTATTACAGTTTCATTGAAGCTATTCATGTAGATAACTCCAATCTCGCTTCTCAGATGAGATACATCTTCGATGATGTCGTAGGTCTGTTTCTCTCTCATGTGAAATTCGTATTTTTCACCACCATACTTTTTAAGAAGCTCAACAAATGCTTCAACAACGAAGGAGTAGTGCTGGGAAGAAACACAGAAGCGAAGTTTTCCTCTGCTATTTCCGGTATATCTCTCATCTATCAGATCAGTCTGTTCCAGAACCTGCCTGGCATATCCCAGGAATTCCTCTCCCTCAGGAGTTATCTCTATACCTTTCTTATTTCTGATGAAGATGGTGATTCCATATTCTTTCTCTAACTCCTGGATTGCTGAAGTTAAACTAGGCTGTGCTATATAAAGCTGTTTAGCTGCCTCGGTAATATTTCCAATATCAGCAACGGTGGTAATGTACCTTAATTGTTTTAAAGTCATCGTTATAACTTCTCCTTATAACCAATAATAGATATACACTATCGTGAAATATTATCCATAGATTTTATCTATGATAATATCATATTTTTAAATATTTTACCAACCAAATTGGTATGTATATACTTGCATGTAGATTACAACTTGCCGTAGCGGTTCAGGGTAACAGTGAAGAATCCTTAGAGCAAGCCTTTAGAAAATATACAGCATAAGGAGATAGAAAATGAAAAAATCAGTTATAGGTTTTCCAAGAATCGGAAAAGATAGAGAATTAAAATTTGCATCAGAGAAATATTTCAAGAATGAGATAGATGAAACTGCTCTTCAGGAAGTGGCTGCAGAACTTAGAGCTTACGGACTTAAGAAACAGCAGGCTGCTGGAATAGATTTCATATCATCAAATGATTTCTCTTTCTATGACAATGTGCTTGATGCAGCAGTTCTTTTCAATGTGATTCCAGACAGATATAAGGAACTGGGACTTTCAGACCTGGGCACATACTTCGCAATGGCCAGAGGATATCAGGGGGACAAGGGAAATGTTAAAGCGCTTGCCATGAAGAAATGGTTCAATACAAATTATCATTATCTGGTACCTGAAATCGACGACAGCACTGAGGTAAAGCTGGTGGGAAGTAAGCCAGTTGATGAATATAAGGAAGCTAAGGCTCTGGGGATTGAGACAAAGGTTGCGATTGTTGGTCCATTTACCTTCCTTAAACTTGCTAAGTATACAGGAGCGAAGAAGGCTGATGACTTTAAGGCGGCATTTATCGCTGAATATTCAAAGCTGGTTGAAACACTTAAGGCTGAAGGGGTTCAGTGGATTGAGTTTGATGAGCCGTATATCGTTAGAGATTTAACCGCGGCTGATATTGATCTCTTTAAGGAAATCTATAATTCACTTCTTGCCATCAAGGGTGATACAAAGATTCTTCTTCAGACATACTTTGGAGATGTAAGGGATATTTATGACACAGTTACTAAACTTCCATTTGACGGTATCGGTCTTGACTTTAACGAGGGAAGAAAGACTGCAGAGCTTGTGAAGTCAGGTTTCCCTAAGGGGGTTCTTCTTTTTGCAGGTCTCGTAAATGGTAAGAATATCTGGAAGAATAACTATGCTAAGACCATCGATGCCCTTAAGTCACTTAAGGCTGAAAATGAGGTTGTACTCAGCACATCCTGCTCTCTGCTTCATGTTCCATACACTCTTGAAAGTGAGACAAAGCTTGGTGCTGAATATACAAAGCATTTCGCCTTTGCAGAGGAGAAACTCCTTGAGCTTAAGGAACTTGCAGAGCTTTCGGATGTGGCAGACAGTGGAAATGTGACTTCTGAGAAAGCATTTAAGAGTAATCAGGCGCTTTTTGAGGAAGGCCGTGTAGATAGTAAAGATGATGCCGTTGTTAATAGAGTGGCAGGTATTAAGGATGAGGATTATACAAGACTTCCAGCCTTTGATGAGAGAGAGAAAATCCAGAAGGATATCCTGAAGCTTCCACAGTTCCCAACCACAACTATCGGTTCTTTCCCTCAAACTGTCGATGTAAGAAAGAACAGACAGGCATTTAGAAAGGGCGAGATCAGTAAGGAGCAGTACACAGATTTCAACAAGAATAAGATTAAGGAGTGTATTGAACTTCAGGAGGAAATCGGTCTTGATGTTATCGTTCATGGTGAGTTTGAGCGAAATGACATGGTTGAATATTTCGGAGAAAATCTGGCGGGTTATGTATTTACAGAGAAAGCGTGGGTTCAGTCCTATGGTACAAGATGCGTTAAGCCACCAATCATCTGGGGTGATGTTTCAAGAAAGCAGGCAATCACAGTTGAGTGGTCAAAGTATGCTAAGTCCTGCACAGATAAGCCGGTAAAGGGAATGCTTACAGGCCCAGTTACAATCCTTAACTGGTCATTCCCAAGAGAAGACATTTCCATCAAGGAAAGCACACTTCAGATTGCCCTGGCAATTCGTGATGAGGTACTTGATCTGGAGGCAAATGGAATTAATATCATCCAGATTGATGAGGCTGCTCTGAGAGAGAAGCTTCCACTTAGAAAGTCTGACTGGTATTCAGAATATCTTGATTGGGCGATTCCTGCATTCCGTCTTGTACATAGTGGAGTTAAGCCAGAGACACAGATTCATACACATATGTGTTATAGCGAGTTCACTGATATCATTCCGGCCATCGATGCAATGGATGCGGATGTAATCACATTTGAGGCTTCCCGTTCAGATCTTCAGATTCTTGATTCTCTAAAGGAGAATAACTTTAAGACAGAGGTTGGGCCGGGTGTATATGATATCCATAGCCCTCGTGTTCCATCAGTGGATGAGATTGTTACAGCACTAACAAAGATGCGTGACAAGATTGAGGATAAGAAACTTTGGGTTAACCCGGACTGTGGACTTAAGACCAGAGGTGATGTGGAGACAAAGGCAAGCCTTATCAATCTGGTTGAGGCTGCGAAGATTATTCGTCAACAGGTATAGAAAAATGAAAGTAAATGATATTTATAAAAACAAAAAAAGAACACTCTCCTTCGAGATATTTCCTCCAAAGAAAGATACAGAATTAGAGAATATAGATGAGACTCTGGAAATATTAAGTGAGTTAAAACCGGATTTCATAAGCGTAACATTTGGCGCTGGTGGAAGCGTGAATAAAAGCAGAACTATAGAGCTGGCAAGAAAGATAAAAGAAGACTTCCATATTGAGCCAGTGGTTCATTTAACATGTTTACACTACGACAAATCAGAGATAGATAGTTTTGCAAATGAGATGCAGGAAGAAGGAATTCAAAATGTTCTTGCTCTAAGGGGAGACAGGTCTCCAAAGGCTGAAGAAAAAAATGATTTTAAACATTCGTCAGATCTTATCGAGTATCTGAAGCCAAGATATGATTTTGGATTCCTTGGAGCTTGTTATCCGGAATGTCATCCTGAGTCAGCCAATAAAGTGTTAGAGATTAAGGCACTGAAGAAGAAGGTGGATGCTGGTGCTGAAATGCTCCTGTCTCAGCTTTTCTTCAGCAACGACACATTTTTCAATTTCTGTGAAGACTGTAAATTGGCAGATATAGATGTTCCTATCATTCCGGGAATTATGCCGGTTATAAATGCGGCGCAGATCAAACGGATGGTCAGCCTTTGTAATGCGTCATTTCCAGAACGTTTTCAAAGAATTATCAACAGGTATGAGAATAACAAAGAAGCACTGTTTGATGCGGGTATGTCCTACGCACTCAGTCAGATCATAGACCTCCTGGTAAGTGATATTCCAGGTATTCATCTCTACACCATGAATAATCCTCTGGTGGCGAGAAGAATATGTGAGGGTATCAAGAATATAGTTTAGATAGACATTAAGCAGAATTAAAAAATACGGAACTTATAGGCTGACTATAAGTTCCGCTTTTATTTTATCTGCTTCCGTAGTAATCAGAACCTGGAGTGAAATTATATCCTACTTGTCCGTATGCAAGAACATTTCCCACAGAGCCGTCTGATTTTTTATTCAGGCTGGTCATTCGTTCAGCGATGTCTCCACCTGTAGTATCTACCTGGAAGAATACTTCTCCTGGATCATCTGCTAATGCTACAACATATACATCATATTCATGTACCTCAGGTGGATATGGTCCTGCATATCCTTCAGATACATCTGTAAATGCACCTTCATCTAAATGGGTTGAATCGACGATGGTGAACCAATGTAGAAAATTGCTGGCAGTTGTATCATCGATCATTATTATGGCATACTTGGTGGCGCCTTCCACAGGGTCCCAGGTCAATTCAGGTGACAGGTTCTTTTCCTTTAATCCAATCTCTGTTTTCCATTCGCCATCAGCGATACTGGTGGTGGTCACTTCAAAGGTTGGCAGAGAATCTGCATATACTTTACTCTCATCTACTTCTAAACCGAGAGCGGTATCATATTCATATTCTGAAACTGTAACCACATCTGTTCCAAAATTCATATTTACAAGATTATTATCTACATTAACTTCCATTATGATATTTCCGGAATCTGAAGCAGAACCGTTAGCGATGCTGAAATTCTTTTCTATGGTTTTATCTGCTCCTACCCAGCTAAGAGTTCCATTTGTTCCAACAGTTGTGAAGAATCTTTCTGAGGAAGTATTCTTCTCGTTACTAAGATTAAAGGCAAATGGACCGACTCGTTTCAGGAAGTGGAGATAAAGTACGCCTGTATCATCGGCTGAGATTTCATCGCCGA
Organism: uncultured Lachnospiraceae bacterium; assembly: GCA_946538525.1. Lineage (GTDB taxonomy): Bacteria > Bacillota > Clostridia > Lachnospirales > Lachnospiraceae > Eubacterium_Q. Next base: position 606 of record CAMNGU010000138.1, on the reverse strand, counting down.
ATAAAGATTTGAGTGAATCGGAATCTATGGATTCATATTTCCAACTGCTTCCTGGAAGAGCATCGTTATTTACTTCGCAGGCTGTTGTCGTATCCTTTAGCATTTCCCATGCGCCAGTATCCTTGTTGTAATAGAATTCAAAATCCTTTGTTACTGTCTGTGGGAGAATGCCAGTTAGATCGCCGGCGCTATAAGTTACATTTACTGTGTCTCTGGCTACATAGGCTTCTCCGAAATCTGATGCAGTTACTTCTTCTACATTATGGGAATTGATGACGGGATTTGATATACCGTCAGTTACAACTGACTTTTCTACATCCTCATCCGGTGCTCCCTCTGAATAATCTGCGGAAGATACATCTGTGGCACTACTGGTTTCATTTGTAGATGCTGTTTTCTCTGTGATTGTTGCCTGTTCATTTCCTTCTGAAGATGAGGCTGTGTTAGTTCCGGAACAGCCGGTTAAGAGAAGTCCAAGAGCTAAGGTTGCCGAGAGGGCATAGGTCCTAAGATTTCTGTTTTTCATACTTTTATACCTCCATTTTGAGCTCTTGACACCATATGACATACGGATTGCTCCATTTCTTACGAAATTCTCGCAATCCT
>CAMNGU010000137.1 GCA_946538525.1 uncultured Lachnospiraceae bacterium | reverse complement strand
GATATTGGATTCTTAGGAGCCTTAAGCTCTGCAGCTCTAGCAGCAAGCTCTTCAAGAGTTGTCTCACCCTTTCTGATCTTCTGTCCGAGCTCTGTGCTGAAGCTCTCATACTTCTTATCTACAAAGCCTTCAAGACGGCCATCTTCTATAATCTCAGCTGCCTTAATAAGACCAAATGCAAAGGAATCCATACCAAGAATAAATGCATGGAACATATCTTCGTAAGTATTACTTGGACGACGATTCTTTGAGTCGAAGTTAATTCCAACAGGAAGACCACCGTTCTTAACAATCTCGTACATAGCAAGTGTTGTATCATATACATTGCTTGGGAAGCAGTCTGTATCCCATCCAAGCATAACGTCACCCTGGTTAGCATCTATAGAACCAAGCATATCATTTATGCGGCTGATTCTAAGTTCATGCTGGAATGTATGACCTGCAAGAGTTGCATGATTTGCTTCGATATTCATCTTAAAGTCTTTATCAAGACCATACTGTCTAAGGAATCCGATAGCAGTTGCAGCATCATAATCATACTGGTGCTTCATTGGTTCCTTTGGCTTAGGCTCTATAAGAAATGTACCTTCAAATCCGATGCTTCTTCCATAGTCACGAGCCATTCTCATAAGATTAGCTATATTTTCCTGCTCCAGCTTTACCTCTGTATTAAGGAGAGTCTCATATCCTTCACGACCACCCCAGAATACATATCCTCGACCGCCAAGCTTTACAGTAAGCTCAATAGCCTTCTTAACCTGTGCTGCAGCAAAGCAATATACGTCTACGTCATTTGTACTTCCAGCTCCATTCATAAAGCGAGGATTACTGAACATATTTGCAGTTCCCCAGAGACACTTGATATTTGTTCCTTCTGTCTTCTCCTTTAAGTAATCTGTAAGTTCATCAAGTCTTCTGTTAGTCTCATTAATGTCGTCAGCTTCAGGAACAAGATCCACATCATGGAAGCAATAGTACTCTATACCAAGCTTCTGCATGAACTCAATACCTGCATCAACCTTAGCCTTTGCATGCTCCATATTACCTTCTTCTGCAGCACCGAATCTTTTGTCGATAGTGCCTCGACCGAACATATCAACACCATTTGCTCCAAGGTTATGCCACCATGCCATAGCAAAAGGCAGGTGCTCCTTCATCTTCTTGCCAAGTATTACTTTCTCTGGATCATAATACTTGAAAGCAAAAGGATTCTTGCTATCTGGTCCCTCGTACTTTATAACGGGAACATTACTGAAAATCTCACTCATTTTAATACCTCCACTTAGTTAGTTTATTATAATATGAATTATATATCACTAACTATAGCATCTTTTCTTCCTAATGTCACCATCATTTTTTAATTATATTCCACATTTCCTTTACGGCTTTCCTGCCCTCCGGAAATAATCTGCATATAGCCCAATCATGACACATAGGTTTAACAGTTTTATGAATTTCCACACCCTGTTCCTTAAGTATATCTACGTAATTAATTACGTGAGGATAGAATAATTCGTGTTCTCCGTAGTATAGATACATTTTCGGAAAATTAGTATAATCAACATATTCCGGACTTATATCAGAACTATCAAGTGGAACATCTCTGCACCAGTTATCACATATAATATCATTCATTTCGACATTTAATATAGGATCAAAAGGTTCCATAGCAAGTCTTATATTCCTGTTTTTTCCATTTTCTAATCCACAAGCTGGAGATATAACTATAAGTTTTCCAGGTTTTATATGAACTCTTCCTGCCAGACTGATAATCAAATTGGCCCCTGCGCTGTCACCCATAAATGTTATATTATGAACAGGATACTTTTTAATGAGTACCATATAAAGCTTTTCCAGCCAATCCAGTGCATATCTGACATTATACTTTGGGGCTAGCGGATAATGCACTATATATACATCAGCCCCACTTTCCTTAGCTATCTTCATGGCCATATCATAGTGAAGTACGGTCGCTCTTTCCATACCTCCTCCACCTGGAAGAAATAGAACTGCCCTTGAACTATATTTGTTATGGGACCGCTTTCTTAATCGATGAATCTCAAATCCATCGAATACTATCTTATCTATACTGAGTCTGCTTTTCCTCACAAAAGCAGGAAGCATCACCTCATCTTTTGGTTCCTTAAAGCCACCCATCAGTAATCCTCTGGCACCGTCGAATGGTAAACTGTTTAACATATAACATGCCTGTTCTGCTATACGATACGATATACTCATCATATACTCCTTTTTAATGAATCTTAAATGTACTTAATTTGGTTTTCATATATTATAGGATTGTGCATATCCATGCAACAAGGGCGCAGGCTGGAATATATATAATAAAATGCATTAAATGTGTCTTCCAGTTATATCCAAAAAGATGTGGTCCTACGATGTCCTTAACTTCCGGGTGAACCTCCCACGACTAAAGTCGCGGGCTTCTAAGAGATAACCTCTATTTAAGAAGTATGGTATTTAAGTTTCCACCTATTACTAGGCAACCCTTATTCTTATAGGCGTGTCCACTTCGCCTCTAGTGTATAGGATATTCATATCCACAACATTACTTTTGCGCATGATATTTAATGCACCATTTACATCAGCATTGAATATATATCCACTTGCTGTTTTGTATAGACCTCTTTGTATTCTCATGCCACTGAAGTTGTATTTTGTTGGGGTATCTGCATTATACTTAGGGATTTCATCTTTATCCCAGAAGCTTGATTTAGATGTGTACGATTCTTCCTGTTTTACAAATACTATACCGTTCAGCTCGCACAGATATTCAAATTTCTTAAGTAGCCGACCAAATGGAATATTTACAAAATTCTGATTATTGTTTTTTCCTAATCTGGCTTCTCGCTGAAATGTTTCATTATAACCCACAACAAGAGTACCTATATCATTTTCAATACAGTAATTGATTATGATACGGGCTGCTTTATTCATGTAATCATTGACCTTATTATTTCGGTCTCTGGCTATATCTTTCTGTCTGTTGGTTGTGACTTTACTAAAATGCTGTTTATCCTTTATAGACTGAAGACGTGCATTTTTCTTATTAAACCATTGGTTAATGGATTTGAGGCGCTTTCCATCTATGATGAAGCTTTTACCAGAATTTGATACTGCTGTAACAAGATTGTTTACACCCAGATCAAGAGCCAGTGCATTGTTTGGATTGAGATTTCTCTGAATACATTCAGCTTCGTAAATATACTGAATTTCAAAGAACCTGGCTTTTGATTTAGGTATGATTCGTATTTCTTTAATCTTCCTATCCACAAGTATAGGCGGAATGGTTATTTCTACTGGTTCATGGTCTTTACGGAAACTATTTGAATACGGAAGCACAAGTTTGTTTCCATTCAGACGGACAAAACCTATGATAAGGGTAGTATAACCATCTTTGGGAAGATAATAAGGCAGTTTACAGTCCTTAAAAGAATACTCGCCTTTTTTGGCAAGCTTTAAAAGTCCAAAGAATGATTTGAATGAGCCATCAACTTCCCTAAGGATCTGTTCAGCCATGTTTGAGTTAAGAGTTTTATAGTTAGAGCTGGATTTTAGCAGGCTGTAGTTTTGGTGGTAACTAAGATACTTACCTTCTTTAAAGTAATACTGTCTGATGTTATAGATGGCTTCATTTGTAAGATTTTTAGCTATGTGACAGAGGTATTTAATAGAGTTATAGTCATTCTTTGACAAATGCTTTACCTGTTGTCTAACAGTTAGATACATGCAAGGATTTCCTTTCTTAAGACTCGGAATGAACTATATTCCTGTAATTATAATATACCACGATTTTTTAGGAAATCTATGTAAAAAGATAAGACGGGCTGTATCTCATGACTAAAGTCACGAGTGTTAGTCCGCAATGCATAAAAACTCAATCTTGCTATAAATAGTTTTGAAGTCTACTACACATTTTCCATCCCATATAGCAACTGGAACCTGATCTTCAAAGGTATATTCTATAGGATCAGATGATTTTTCAAAATTATACACAAGTACTTTCTTATCATCTGGAAGGACTATCCAATATTCCCTAACTCCCGCATTTTGGTATTTGCTCTTCTTTCGTATAACATCCATATACCAATTGCTTGGCGAAAGAACCTCTACTATCAAATCAGGTGCTCCAACTACTCGGGCCTTTATAATCTTGTCTCTATCACATACCACAAGAACATCCGGCTGAACCATAGTCTTATCATCACAATCTAGCTGCACATCAGTAGGTGCGATGGACGGAATGCAAGGCCCACCATTTTCATCTATAAATCTTTCAAATTCAAAAAATATCATTCCTCCTATTCTTTGATGGACAAATGTTGGCGCAGCCATATCATAGAATACACCATCAATTAGTTCTATCCTGGTTCCCTCTGGTAGAGCAAGATAATCCTCCAATGTCTTATTCTCATATGAGTCAATTTTTATAGCTGAAGTACATGCACTATAATGACTAGTCTCCATCACCATATCATTATCCATGTTCATGTCTTCAAAAACAGTGCTGAGAGCTTGGAGTGTGCTGTATCTTGGACTTTCAGTGAAACCACCAAATATCTTCTGAACAGTACCAAGTGGAACTCCGGACTTTTCAGAGATATACTGATACGAGAAACCGAATTCTTTCTTAAGTTTAATCATTTCATCAACAGTCATATTGTGCCCTCCTTTTCCTTAATCTATTATATTTATTTCCATTATATGTGATGTGACAAACAAAATCAAGTATTATCGCCCTATATTTTTCCATTTCATTTCCTTTTTGTATCCATTACACAACATTAAAAATCGATCAAAAAAAACACCAGGGGAAATCAATCCCCTGGTATCCCATTACTTCTTTATTATGATTTTCTAATCACCGTATTCACTCTGTCATTAGTGAATCCAACACCAAGTGCTGTATATTTCGAACCTTCATTTGCTATAGCATGCGCCCAAACAGGTTTCTTCCCCTGAGATATTATCTCCCTGCACATTCTGTCAGCAACCACCTTCGCCAGTCCCTGGTGGCGGTAGTTTTCATCCGTCTCAACACCTATATCCACTTCATCTGAGCTAACTGCCGCCGAAAATGCAACTGCTATAACTTTGTCTCTGTCAAGCGCAACAAATCCGAATCCATTTTTGAGGAACTGTTCTTTACTCGACCAGGAAAAGGCAGGAACAATATTTCCATGAATCCTGTCATAATTAGCTTCCGATATTGGCTCTACTTTGTATTTACATTCCGGAGAACTTTGCAGCAAATCTCCAAAACGATACTCTACTCTTTTGTCGGTAACAATATCATCTTTATTGGAGAAGAAGTCTATCACCTTCGAATTATCTGTTATGAGTACAAATCTTCTGTCTAAAGTTCCCACAAAATAATTCTGATATATCTTCTCAAGAAATGATTCTTCTACTCTACCTGATAAATACGCAAAGCCACAGTAATGCCAAAACAAAGCAGCCTTGGAGTCATCAGAAAAGAATACATTTCCATCCTGAAAACCTTCCGCTATCGAAAGAGGATAGACACCATTGCTCGTGCAATTTCTTGCAATTTCAGTTGGATTTAAAGCTATCATTTTTCAGTCTCCTAAATTATCTCGTCCTTATATTTCTCCAACAACTCATGCGAATACTCTTTGGGCTTATCAGACTCTCTCACTATTTTCCATAGAGCCGCCGCTGCTTTAAGTCGTTCGTCAAAAATCAAAGTTGCTTCATCTGCGCAGAAATCATGTACAAACTTATTCCACTGAAGCATCGACTTATCATACTTTGCAT
>CAMNGU010000136.1 GCA_946538525.1 uncultured Lachnospiraceae bacterium | reverse complement strand
AGCGAAAGCTCCGCACATCAGATGCTCTGGCAATTCAATTGCCGAGTAGTTCACAATTATAAAACAGAAAAGTTAAAAGTATAAACCGGAAAGAGGAGACATCTAAATGAAAAGAGTTGATGCAATTCTTACTGATCCAAGTTTCATAAAGAGAATAGATGCTATAGAAGAGGGGGAAGCTGATAGAGTTTACTGTAAGCATGGTATGGAACACATTTTATCTGTGGCCAGAATTGCTTATGAACTATACATGGAACTCTACATAGATTGGCTGGATAATGAGTGGCATCATACAGATATGGTTAAAGATGAAACCATAAATGAAATGAATGATGATATAGAGAGAAACTTCTGGAACAAGGAATATATGAAGGAGATTATCTATTCCACAGCCCTTCTTCATGATATTGGAAGATGTTCAAAGTATGAAGAAACTATGAGCCATAGAGAAGCAGGACCGATCATCGCCAGGCCAATTCTTGAGAGGACAGGTTTCACTTATGGAGAGATAGGGAATATATGTGAGGCGATAAAGCTCCATGGAACAGTTCCAAAGGATGAAGGATCTCTGGCTGGAATACTATATAGGGCTGATAAGTTATCCCGTCTCTGTTTTAGATGTCCATCAAAGGATGAATGTAATTGGGACGAAGAGAAGAAGAATTCCACACTTCAGTATTAGAGCTTATTGATAATAAATATAAAATTTTAATATATTTAGCTGTTTAGAGAAATATTAGGATAGTAATAAAGTTAGTTATAAAGTTAGTTATATAGTGAGTTATATAGTTAATTATATAGGTAGTAAGTAATATGGATAAGATAAGTATTAAGAGAATTAAAATATTTGCATATCATGGAGTGCTTCCAGAGGAGAAGAGAGACGGGCAGGATTTCTATATATCTGCTGATCTTTATCTGGATCTTAAGTCGTCAGGTACATCAGATAAGCTGGACCTTACAGTAAATTATGCTGATGTGACCAAAATGATAGAGGAAACATTTACTGAGACTAGCTATAATACCATTGAGGCTGCGGCTGAATCAGTAATAGAAGCAATCCTCGCGGAGTACAGTCTGATCCAGTCTATTACTCTTAAGGTGAGTAAGCCAAATGCACCAATAGATGCTGACTTTGAAGATGTGTCTGTGGAGATTACCAGAAGCAGACATATAGTTTACCTTGGAATTGGATCCAATCTTGGGGATAAGAGAGGTTATCTGAATAAGGCTGTTGAGGAGCTGGGAAAGGACTCGGCTATATCTGTAAGGAAGGTTTCTGAATATATTGAGACTGAACCCTATGGACCAGTTGAGCAGCCTAACTTCCTGAATGGAGTTATAGAGATTGAAACTCCATTAGAACCGGAGGAGCTTCTTGCTATCATTCATGATATTGAGATGGAAGCAGGAAGAGAGAGAATTATTCATTGGGGCCCAAGAACTCTGGATATAGATATACTGCTTTTTGATAATGAAGTAATAAATACGGAGTCACTTACTATTCCGCATCCTGAGATGCATAAGAGAGAATTTGTATTAAAGCCACTGTCTGAGATTGCTCCATATGTTTATCATCCAACTCTTCAGAAAAATGCAATTCAGATGTTGGAGGATCTTAAGAATAGTGAGTATGCTTCAGTGGAGCATGTTGAGACAGAAGACTTCCAAGAACTGGATGAACTGAATACAAAAGGAAAAACTGTGGTATATGCAGGTGTTCCAGGGGCATATGCTGAAGAGGCAGCTATAAGGTTCTTCGGTGGTGGAGTTAATTATACAAATGTTAAAAAGTTCGATGATGTAGTAAAGGCTGTTGCAGATGGTGAGGCGGATTATGGAGTTATTCCTATCGAAAATAGTACTGCAGGATTTGTAACAGGTAATTCAGATATTATCCGAATGAGTGGAGTGAAGATTGTATCGGAGATTACAATCGATATTAGACATTGTCTGGTTGGCCTTAAGGATGCTGAGATAACAGATATAACTAAAGTGTATTCTCATCCTCAGGGACTTATGCAGTGTAAAGATTATATAGATTTAAATGGCTTTAAGGCAGAGAGTGTAAGTAATACAGCCAGAGCTGCCCAGAGAGTAAGAGATGAGGGAATTAAATCCAAGGCTGCTATATCCAGTTCACGAGCAGCAGAAATATATGGGCTTAAGGTTCTTAAGAGAAATATCAATACAACACTGGATAATTCAACAAAGTTTGTTATCCTTACAAGAGAAGAAGTATTCCTCAGTAATTCTATAAATGTAAATGTATGTTTCACAACACAGCACAAGGTTGGTGCTCTTTATGATGTGATGGGTATCATTGACAAAAATCAGCTGAACATGACCAGCATTGAGTCCCGTCCTTCCATGAAACATAAATGGGAATACTGGTTCTATGTAACCTTTGAAGGAAAACTGACTGATAGAAATGTTATCAAAGCATTGAGAGAACTAAAAGCGAATACAGATGAGATGATAATACTCGGAACTTACTAGAATTTAATCATTTATTTAATCGTTTATTTAATCATTTATTTAATCACTTATTTAATCTTTCAAATATGAAAGATTCTTGTAAAAATCTGGAAAGAATTATATGTTACCCTATCTTTTGTAAAAAGAAGTACAAAAAGTACAAAATACGAAAGGTAGGGTATTTTAATGGATAAAATTTTAATGGATAAAATAAGAAAAAAAGCAATAAAGAAACTTGCTTTTGGATCTCTGAAGGTAAATGGTGGAAAATATTCAGTAATGACATTTTCAATCATCCTTACAACGGTTCTGTTCTCATCGCTTTTTACAATAGTAGGAAGTCTGCTAAGTGAATTAAGTGATTCATCGATGGGACAGTATAATTACATGGATCCAACAGCTGCTCTGGTATGTGCTATAGTAACAGTGGTGTTCATGCTTTCAGGTTATCTTATCATTTATAATATATTTGATATAAATATAATATCTGATATGAAAGAGTATGGACTTCTTAAAACCATCGGAACTTCAGGTAAACAGATAAGAAAGATGGTAAAAATGAGAGCAAGACGCATATGCTGTATCGCAATTCCTATTGGTATGGTTATAGGTTGTGGAATAGGTGGTTACCTGCTTCCAATGATTGGTAAACATATTAATACAGTGGGTGCAAATAAAGGCCATGTTCATATGAACATTGGAATAATTCTTTTTACAGTTGCATTTGCTTATCTTACAGTTGCTATCAGTTCTAGAAAGCCTTGTAGAAAGGCGTCAAAGATTTCTCCTGTGGAAGCAACCCGCTACACAGGAAAACTAAAGAAGAATGGTAAACCTAAGAAGAAAACACTTTTGGTGGTTTTATCGCTGTCATTATCTCTGGTTGTACTTAATAGTGCTTATACATTGATGAGTAGCTTTGATACAGAGGCTTATGCAGAGGACTATATAGTTGGTGATTTCTGTGTTCAGGATTCATTACTTGATAATGCAGGATCAAGAGGTAAAAATGTATGTGCTATTGATAGCGCTTTTCTTACTGAGATAAATAAGCAGGAGGAAGTTGAGAAAGTTGGTAACTTGTATGTTGATAACAATGGTCATAAATTTTCTCCGGAAGTATGGAGTGAGATTGAAAAATACTTCTTCTCGGATGAAGTAGTAAAAATGCAGATAGAATGTTTCTATACAGGCGAGGGCTATTCTGTAGATAGCTATCTTAAAGAGCTGCATAAAGAGCGTACTATGGAAGGTAATACCTATGGTATGGGTGAGCTTGTAGTAGAAAAGCTTGAAGACATTAAGACTATGGATGGAACAACTAGTATTGATTGGGCCAAATTTAATTCAGGTGATTATGTTCTTGCTGAGAGATGGCAGTATGCTAGTGATGGTTTCCTGAATGTTGTAAATCCTGGAGACAAGATAGAAATAGAAGGACGAGCATATACTGTATATGCACTAGTAGATATACCACTGGAAATTGAATATCCGGTCTATGCTCCAATTGAATGTAACTTTATACTTCCTGAAGACGAGTATTTGAAAGTCTATGGTGAAAGTAACCCAATGCGTACAATTATTGATGTTGAGGATGATAAAGAAACAGAATTTGAGAAATGGATAAGTAACTATATACAGAAAACATCTCTTAGTTATACCTCAAAGCAGACAGTGATAGAAGATAATAAATCCTTTGGAGAACTGTTCGCTATAGCTGGATTATTTGTAGCAGTAATACTCGGAATTATTGGAGTCATGAACTTTGGAAATACCATGATTGCATCTATTATCTCAAGAAGTCGTGAACTTGCAATGTTAGAAGCAGTAGGAATGACTAAGAAACAGCAAAAGAAAAGTCTTTTAAGAGAAGGTTTTAGATACTTCGGCTATACATCTATAGTTACTGTGATATTATCGATTATTATGAATGTAACTGCAGTGAAAACATTTGTGGAAAATCTTCCTATGTTTTCCTGGAACTTCAGTCTTACAGCACTTGCAGTATGTCTTCCAGTGATATTAATAGTTGTTCTCATAATTCCAACAGCTGCATATAGTAGACTCAGTAGGAGAAGTGTAGTGGAGAGACTTAGAACAGAATAGATAAGAGATATAAAATGAAGTAAATAAGTAGATACAAAATAGAATAAATCACTAATCATATATAAAAGAAATGCTTGACATTCCTTCCCGTTTTATAGTAATATAACCGAGTGCGTTGAATGACGCAGTATTAAGAGCTTTAAAGCTCATAAAACAAAGTAGAGTATCCACTCTCACCTGGGCAGCGAGTAAGCGGCCGGGTCGAATAAACTAGTAATCAGTACCTATGTAGATTAGACCTTTGTGACGGAGGGTCTCTCTTATGGTTTTAATATACTGATAGAATGTTTAGTGGATATCTCTGTGCAGGTATCCACTTTTTCTTTTCAAATTTATATTAGTAGCAGAAAAGGAAAAACGAATTATTATGGAGGGTAAGGCAATAGATTATTTAGTTAATGACCAGATTCGAGACAAGGAAGTTAGAGTTATCGGAGCTGAAGGCAATCAGCTGGGAGTTATGAGCATCGAGGATGCAATGGCAGCAGCAGATGAGGCTGGCATGGATCTTGTAAGAGTATCACCAAATGCAAAGCCACCGGTATGTAAGATTGTTGAGTATAGCAAATTCCGTTATGAGTTATCTCGTAAAGAGAAGGAAGCTAAGAAGAAGCAGACAAAAGTAGATATCAAGGAAGTTCGTCTGTCACCAAATATTGATGTAAATGATCTTAATACAAAGATTAATCAGGCAAGAAAGTTCCTTTCAAAGGGTAACAGAGTTAAAGTTACTCTTAGATTTAGAGGTCGTGAGCTTGCATATGTTAATCAGAGTAAGTCTATCCTTGATGATTTTGCAGAACAGTTAGCTGATGTATCAGTAGTAGATAAAGCTGCTAAGTTTGAAGGAAGAAGCATGTCAATGTTCCTTGCTTCTAAGAAAGCGTCTGCTCCTGCAAAAAATAATAAATCAGATAAAAAAGCAGATAAAAAGCCTGCTTCAAAGTCAGAGTCAACAGAAAATGATTCTGAAGAATAAGATTTAGAAGAATAAGATTTAGAAAAAAATAAATATTTATTAGCTAGTATATTCGTTCTCGTCGGACGCTGTAGATATCAGCAGAATTTGAGAATATGATATAAGAAAACTTTCAGGAAAGTATATCAAAATATATCATTTTCCTGGACTATAATAGGAGGAAAGAAAAATGCCAAAGTTAAAGACAAAAAGAGCTGCTGCAAAGCGCTTCAAGGTAACAGGAACTGGAAAGCTTAAGAGAAATA
>CAMNGU010000135.1 GCA_946538525.1 uncultured Lachnospiraceae bacterium | reverse complement strand
ATAAATATTTGGATTAAATACTGCATCAAGATAAACATCCATAAGATTATGGAAGTCCTTATCATTACAACTTGCAATAGGATAAACAGTTTTATCACCATAAGTCATGGCATTTAAAAATGTATTAAGAGAACCTTTAGCCAGTTCAACAAATGGATCCTTTGCTGGATATTTTTTTGAGCCACATAAAACTGTATGTTCAACAATATGCTGAATACCTTTTGAATTTGTAGGTGGTGTTCTAAATGCAATCGCAAATACTTTATTTTCATCATCGTTCATTACAAGAGATACACGGGCCTTTGTCTTTTTATGATACAGAACAAGTCCCATTCCATTCTGTTCTGGAAGATCATTTACCTTCACTATCTCATATGTACCAAGAGCCTGAATTTGATCTTTAATCTCATTTATACTTCTACCAAATCTGTCTTTAAAAACTGCCAATTTTTTTCTCCTCTATATATCTTTATATATTTATTTAAATTATGTTTTAGTTTAATTAATTTTAAAATCATATTTTCAATATTTGATTAAACGTTTATAACTAAGATAGTTTATACTAAATCAACTCATTTTTCAATAAACCAATGTTTTAAGTAGAAAAGAAAATGAGGACAAGCGAATATTTTGTATATAAGCCTATCCTCATAATATATTTATATTTTTATTTTCTAATAAAAAATAAATAATTACTTATTTATGACCAATATCCACTGGCATTGAAATAATAATTTACTCCATCTATCCATACATACTGTGATGAAGGATACCAACCTGATGTATCTTCAAACCACCAACCTGTAGAATCACTCTTCCACTGTCCAAAGTAGCCATCTACTAAAGCTCCATCTGAACCCAGCCAGTAACCATCACGGTACTCAGAATAATCCATATAGCCTGAAGATGTAAAGTAATACCATTTTCCATCAATCTTCTGCCACTGAGATACCGGATACCAACCCGCTGTATCCTCTACCCACCAGCCTGTGGAATTGCTCTTCCACTCGAGTGTACCGTTATAATCATTTACACCCTGTGAGTTATACCATTTTCCTTTTACCCACTCATTTTTGTAACCAGAAGCTGTATTAGCTGCACCTGAACCTGTTGAAGCACCAGTATCAGAGGCATTTCCCTTAGCCGTTTCATCAGAATAATAATTATTATCATCAGAATTAGAAGGAAGCCCCTTAGTAATATAGAAATACACACTCTTCTGACCGCTAAAGAATCCTTTACCAATAATTATAGCTGTTGCTCTTCCTACATTTACATTATTAATATACAATATACTATAATCAGTATCAGGATTTAGAGTATAACCGCCTCGTGCTAATACCATCTCTTCCTGAGTTTTAGCATTTCCATCATATTGTTTATTTTTAATATTTGTTATAGAGAAACTATCTAAATTATTGATATCCAAAGTTCTGTAGTTGATCGGATAATAGAGATAAACTATATTTGTGTTGGAATCATAACTAACTTCCATCCCTTTTGATGAACCATCTAAATCATTCGATCCATTAACTTCAAATGCAATGTTTTTAAATGATTTTATAGAAACAGCCTTATCCGCATCAAAATATTTATAGTCTCTTAGTTCAGCCGGCCAATCATATCCACTATTCGGCTTAAGACCAAAACAAAGATAATAATCCTTACTCTGATCTACATATGCATTTGAATCAGATCCCTTTCTAACCATTTTGCCATTGTTTTTGTAGGCAATACAACAATCCTCTGTACTAACAGTATATCCAGCATAAGTAGAATTGTTCATACTATTAATAAACGCAGAAACAACCTCAGACTCAGAATAAGCAGGATTCAGAGTTATCTTACTAATATCCACTTTACACATAACTTTTATTATACTTGTACCGTCAGCTTTAACAGTACTTCCCTCAAATGGAATAACAGATAGTATAAATAATACTGACATAATAAGGCTTAATACTTTTAGTATTACCGCTTTACTTATACTTTTTTTCATAGAAAACATAACCGCCTCCAAACATTAAATAATATTCTCATCAAAACTCGTAATACTATAACATAGATTAGATTATATAGCCACTAGAATTGAAATAGTACCAAGTACCATCTATTTTCTGCCATTGATTAGTTGGATACCAACCTGATTCATCCTCAAACCACCAGCCGGAGCCATCCGAATACCAAGAGCCCACATACTGATACTCCTGAGCACCACTACCATCAAGATAATATCCATCCACCCACTCTGATGTAGCAAGATAGCCATCTGAATTAAAGTAATACCATTTTCCATCTATCTTAAGCCACTGAGAATATGGATACCAGCCACCTTCATCTTCAAACCACCAGCCGGAATCATTACCCTTCCATGAACCAGTATATTCATAAGTCTGCTTACCATCTGCATCATACCATTTGCCATCAAACCATTCATTAGAGTATTTAGGTTTATTATCAGCTGGTTTCGTATTATTAGCTGTATTATTAGCATTATTATTTGTATTATTTTTAGCGGAATTATTAGTAGAAACTTTGTTAGTGGAATTATTAGTAGAAACTTTGTTAGCGGATGATGAATTGTTTGCTGCCGTATTATTACTATTATTGTTATTATTCGCTCCACTATTACCGCCACTTACTACTAACTTAGGAATAATTTCCTGCCTGGTTATAATAAGTCCGCATTTAGAACAATGCTTTCCTTCGGTTAATCCTGTCGATGTAGTAGTGGCTTCATAACCAGGATCAGTCACAATCGAATGAGCCAATTTATCAATCTTTTCTGTCTTTGTAGCATAACACTGCTTACATGTATAAGTTCTAACGCCTTCTACAGAACATGTTGGATATTGTGTAACAACCCCTTCATCCCATACATGCTGACAAGTAAGCTTAGGTATAACCTGGCGCTCCACAAGTACCTTATTGCAAACAGAACAATGACTTCCTTCTGTAAGACCGGTTTCTAAATAAGTTGGAGCTTTTCCCGGATCCTTAACACTAGAATGATCAGCCTTAGAAATTGCTTCTGTCTTCGTAGTATGACAAACTGTACATGTAAATGTCTTAACACCTTCAGCTAAACATGTAGCCTTAGTCGTTACAACTCCTGAATTCCAAACATGATTGCAACCAAGCTTAGGTACAACCTGCTGAGCAACTAAAACCTGTTTACATACTGAACAATGACTTCCTTCTGTAAGTCCAGTAGATGTATAAGTAGGTGCCACTGCAGGATCAGTAACAATTGTATGTGATGCTTTTTCTATTGGTTCAGTTTTTACAGCATTACACTGTGTGCAAGTAAATGTTTTAATTCCCTCACTTGAACATGTAGCCGCCTTAGTCACAACACCAGAATTCCATACATGCTGACACTCAAGCTTTGGAATAACCTGTTGCTCAACCATAACCAACTTACATCTATCACAATGCATACCCTGAGTAAGTCCTGTCTGAGTATAAGTAGGTTCAACTCTAGGATCGATTACAATATCATGATTTAATTTACTAATTGTTTCTGTTTTAGTTTTCTGACATTTTGTACAAGTAAATGTTTTAACTCCATCAGTTATACAAGTCGGCTCTGTTGTAACAACTCCTGCATTCCAGACATGGTCACATTCAGTTACTACAGCCCCTTCTTGAATATAGAAATACTGTGTTTTCTGCCCAGAAAAAAGTCCTTTACCAATTATAAGCACAGAAGCTCGTCCCTTATTTACATTATCCATGTACATAGTATCATAATCTGTATCTTTGATAAACTTATAGTCACCTCTTGTAATATTTACTTCAGGAGTCTGAGCCTGACCATTATACTGAACAGGTGATATATAACCATATGTTATATCAGATAAATCATTGATATTTACGGAAGTCAAATTAACCGGAACATAAACATAAAGCATATTTGTTGAAGAATTATAACTTATCTGATCAGATAGGCCAGTTGTTCCATTTGTAACAAAACTCATATCTGATTTAACCAATTTCACCGAAGACATTTTTCGATCATTTAAGTTTTTAACCGATGGTCCCCAGTCATATCCATTTTTAGGCTGAACTCCATAACAAAGATAGTATGTCTTTGTTCTATCGATATATGAAGTTGAATCTAGTCCCTTTCTAACTATAGAACCATTCGTATAATATGCAATATAAGCATTTGAAGTACTTATAGTATATGAAGCTGTCTCCGATTCTGTCATGTTATTACGAAACGCGGTAACAACTTCAGCTTCAGAATATGCAGGATTAAATTTAATTTTATTCATATCGCAGGATACAGTAACTTTAATAATCTTGGTACCTTCTGCTCTTACAGAGCTTGCACCAAAAGGAATTGTTGAAATCAAGAAAATCACAGCAATTATTACACTTAAGATTTTTTTCATTTTATTAGATTTTGTATTTAACATTTTATATCTCCGAAAATATATTTATATATTAACCATTAAGAGTTTTACAGTGCTCCACTGGCACCTAACCAATATCCATCAACATATTTATTGGTAGCTATATATCCATCACTTTCAAAATAGTACCAGCTGCCATTTATCTTTTGCCACTGCAAAGATGGATACCACCCGGATTCATCTTCAAACCACCAGCCGGAGCCGTCAGTTTTCCAAGTACCTAAAAATTCATAATCCTGAGCACCATCACTTCCCAGATAATATCCATCTATCCATTCTGAGGTAGCAAGATATCCGTCCGAATGTAAATAATACCACTTTCCATCAATCTTTAACCACTGAGAAGTTGGATACCAGCCTGATTCATCCTCGAACCACCAGCCAGAACTATTACCCTTCCAAGAACCAGCATATTCATAAGTCTGTTTGCCAGTTGAATCATACCATCTTCCATCTATCCACTCATTTGAATATTTAGGTTTATTTGTTTTTGAATTTGTTTTTGAATTTGAATCAGATGAATTTGTAGCATTTGAATTAGACGAATTAGTAGCATTTGAATTAGACGAATTAGTAGCATTATTGCCAGTATTTACTTTTTGATTATTATTCGCTTTTCCAGTATTGCTCTCTCCTGAATTATTCAAATTACTTGCTGAATTATTATTCTGGTTTTGATTATTGCTCTCGTTAATATTTGGAGAATTATTCTCATTATTGTTCTGATTATTATTCTGGTTATTAACACTGGTATTTTCTTTCATAGGAATAACTTCCTGCTTTCTTATAACCATATTACAAACAGAGCAATGACTTCCTTCCGTAAGTCCTGTAGAAGTTGTTGTAGCTTCCACACTAGGATCAATTACTTCAGTATGATTTTTCTTATTAATTTTTTCTGTTTTAGTAGCGTTACATTTAGTACAGGTATATGTTTTTACTCCTTCAGCTGTACATGTAGAATCAGTAGTAACAACACCAGAATCCCATACATGAGAACACTCAGCAGGGACCTCTGTATAAGTAAACCTTAAACCTACATCAGAAATATCGGAAGAACTCATAAGCGATTTAGGAACATTTGAATCATTTTTGTAAGCCAGATAAAGTCCAGCCGCCGCACCAACCAGGCCAGCATTATAATCTAGTGCAACTTCATTACACTGATAATCACCCTGATTATCTGTATAAGTCCCATTCGCATCTTTAGGTCCACCCACAAGTGCTCCTAAAAGCGTATATCTATTATTTGAAATTTGATTAGCATCACTAGAAGCCGATGCAGCTCTATGATGTGGATATTTTGAAGAATTACTATTATATCCAACAACATAACATTGATTATTAGAATTATTTCCAAGAATATAATCTATCTGTTTCTTTGACCAATCAGTATAGGCATTAGCTCCATTTGCTTTATCATACATAAGGCCAAGCATTGAAATATTACAATTATATCTGGCACTTCCCCAGGCATCTACAAAGTTATAGCCATCCTCTGTCTTCTTCATACTATT
>CAMNGU010000134.1 GCA_946538525.1 uncultured Lachnospiraceae bacterium | reverse complement strand
GGAGGCGGTAGCGCCATAGATACCGCAAAGGCGGTCGCCATAGGTATCCCTTATAAAGGCGATGTGTGGGATTTCTTCGATAAGGGGATTGTGCCTGAGAAGGTTCTTCCTATCGGAGTAATCTCCACAACAGCCTCAAGTGGATCTGAAACTTCAAACGCTGCCATACTTTCCAGCGGAGAATGGAAGCTGGGTTTTGAGGATGATCGTATTATTCCTAAGTTTGCGATCATGAATCCTAAATATACGGCAGGACTTCCAAAGTATCAGACCGCTGTTGGGATAGCAGATGTACTTGCTCATCTTCTTGAAAGATATTTCTCAGATGTGAAGAATTCAGATACTACTGATTATCTGATTGAGGGTGCCATAAGAGCACTTATTCTAAATGGACGCAGGATTATAAAACTGTTAAATGAGAATTCTGTCGAAAGTTTAATCGAAAATGAAAATTATATAAATGCTAAGGCAGAAGTTCAGTGGCTTGCCAGTGTGGCACATAATAATTTCCTGGATGCAGGAAGATCAGCTGACTGGGGATCTCATAGAATTGAGCATGAGCTTTCAGCAGAGTATGGAATTACACATGGAGAAGGCATGGCAGTTGTATTTGTTGCATGGACAAAGTATATGGCTAAGAAGAAACCTTGGAGACTGGCCCTTCTGGCTTCAAGAGTGTTCGGGGTGGATTCCTATGATTATAGCGAAGAAGAAAGAGCTCTTATTCTTTCTGATAAATTGAAGGAGTTCTTTAAGGAACTGGGAATTGCAACCAGTCTTACAGAGCTAAAGATTGATGATAAGTACTTCGAAGCCATGGCTAAGAGGGCAACGAGAAATGGTTCTGTTGGCCATTATGTACCATTAGATGAGAAGACATTTCAGGATATTTTAAAATTGGCAATATAAAAAGATAGAAATAGGTGTCAAAAGTCCATTTGGGATAATTGACACCTATAGTTATAAGGTGTTGAGATGTTAATACCCATTGACATAGTAGGTGAATATGTGTAATATTATTGATTGCTAGAATGGTACCCGAAAATTTAGTGTCGGGAGTTCGAATGATGATAAAACAGGAGGTATGTTATGAGTTTTATTGAAGACATTTCTGCTTATATCAGATCAGGAGAATCACTAGATGAGAATCTTGGATTAGAGATTGAACATTTTATTATAGATGACGAAGGAAATCAGATTGATTTTCATGAGATTTCAACTTTAATAAATCTTGTTGGAAGACAGTTGGGAGCTGAAATAATATATATAGATAGTTATCCAGTTGGTTATTATACAGGAGAATATTCCACAAGTCTTGAACCGTCTTGTCAGTTCGAAATCAGTATCAATCCATATAATGATCTTGAAACCATTAGGAGTATCTATGAGGAATTTAGATCTATATGGGAGCCGATATTTGAAGAAAAGGGATACCATTTTGAAACAAAGGGAAATCTTCCGTTGGTAGAAAAGCAGATTATTACTCCTGACGATATTCCACTTTCTCCAAAGAAAAGATATAAATATATGGATGAATATTTTAAGAGAAGTGGTAAATATGGAAAGTATATGATGCGAGCATCTGCTTCAGCTCAGGTTTCTATAGATTATAAGTCGGAAGAAGATATGATCAGAAAACTAACGGTGCTTCAGAAAATATCTCCTATTCTCATGATAATGATGGAGAATAAAACTGAAGAAAGTACCACACTTCCAGGATTAGAAGATAAGCCACATCTTTTTAGAATACAGGAATGGGATGATCTGGATCCGGATAGAACAGGTTTTGTTCCTCATTCCTTGGAACCGGATTTCGGTTATGATCGTATGGCGGATGTTATATATCATACACCACTGATACTACTTACAGATAAAGGAGAAACTGTAAATGTAGGTCATCAGAACGCTGAAGAATTGGTGTCGAATCATATTATTTATACAGATGATATAACAGAAGAGAGAAAGAAAAAACTGATAGAGCATTTTATGTCTATGGGATTTTTCCATTTTAGAGTTAAAAAATATATTGAGATAAGAGTTGCAGATAGTGTGCCTATTGATAAGGCACTGGGGTATGTGGCTCTTCTAAAGGGAATAGTATATTCTGATGAAAATCTTGCGCTTTTAGAAACGGAATTATCTAATATAGATGGATTAGATAAAATTCAAGAAGCGGTTGAAGAGATAGAAAGAAATGGTTTTGATGCTGTTATCTATGATGAAAGAACTGCATTGGAGTGGGCGGACCATTTGATTGATCTGGCAGGATATTCCCTTGATGATAAGGATAAGGAGTATCTTAATTATGTGCGAGCTTTTCGGAGTTACAGCAAACAGGCAAGTTAAAATAAATGAGCTTTTAAAGCTTTTTTTTGGACATAGTAATGAACATAAAAACGGTTGGGGACTTGCTTTCTTTGACCATAATACATATTCGATTGAGAAGGAACCTATCAGGGCTTCGGACAGTCTTTACCTGAAAAACAGATTAACAGGTCGAATTGAAACTTCCAGATGTATGGCTCATATCCGTAAGGCGACGGTTGGAGATATATGTTTTAATAATACTCACCCGTTTTCTAAGCGAGATGAGTCGGGTAGAATGTGGGTTCTGGTTCATAATGGAACAATTTTTGAGTCGCCTATTCTCAACGCATATCAGTTTGAGCAGGAGGGCACAACAGATAGTGAGAGGATTCTTCTATATCTGGTTGATAAAGTGAATAAGCATTATTTACAGGAGCTTAATTCTTTTGATGTGAATGAGAGAATAAAGCTGGTGGAGAGTGTGATAACTAAACTTGCTCCGGAGAACAAGATAAATCTCATGATATATGATGGTGATTATTTTTATGTACATAAAAATGAGCCAGGCACACTTTATAAAAGTGAAAGACCTGGCTCAGTTATTTTTTCCACACATGCACTTAAACCGGAAGGATGGGAAGAGGTTCCTCAAAATCAGTTGTTAGTATATAAGGATGGTATCCTGATATATGAAGGCAGGAAACATAATTTTACTTATATTCATGATGAAGAAAAAATGAAGATGTTATATCTGGATTATGCAAATTTATAAATACAGAGACTATAAGTGATTGCTTGATATGAATTTGTATAGTCATGTAATAAAATTGAATCATTTCTCATAAAAACAGCATGTCTCTTTGACATGCTATTTTTATGGATTGTTGTTATTTTTTGATTGACGGATGAGGGGGTTTGTTAGAAAATATACTCATGAGAACAATAGATAAAGTAATGCATTTTGTTATTCATAATGGTTTTCTTTTTACCGTCATAGTTATGTGTCTAGTACATGTAGCTCTGTTGGGTATCTTTAGTTTGGCCGAAGTGCCTCCTCTTGTTAAGTTCAATATTATTAGTGTAAGTGTATATGTGTTCAGTATTCTATTTTGTAAATATGGAAAGATTATGCCGGTTTATGTGAGCATAATCATTGAAGTGACCCTATATACCATATTTTCGACTCATTATGTTGGACTTCGCTGTGGAACATATTGTTTTCTATTTTCTATAGTTCCAATAATAATATACTTCGGAGTGTTCTTATTTAAAGGAGCTAAGAGATGGATCATAGTAGGAATGCTGGTTCTTAATTTTGTGGTTTTTACTATTCTATATGTTGAGTATATAAAAATTGAGCCGGTTTATGAATTGGAAGCATCTATTCGTCTTACTCTGGTGATTTTCTCGTCATTTGTAATGATTTTTTCTACCATTTTTTATAACACCATATATATTTATTCAAGAGAGTTGGATGTTAAGAATCTGGAGCTTCGAAATAAACAGCTTTCAGCTGATGCTCATGAAGATGTATTAACTACACTTCTGAATAGGCGAGGTTTTTTGCCTCTAATTGAACCTCTTATGAAAGGTAAGAAGAATGGTCAAAAAGATAAGAATTCGCAAGAAGGTCAGTTTTGCGTTGCATTTTGTGATATAGATGATTTTAAACATGTAAATGATTCCTATGGACATGATGCAGGTGACGAAGTTCTTCGTCATATCACCACCATTATGAGAAAAGAGATGCAGGGATGTGATATCTGCCGATGGGGTGGTGAAGAGATAGTTATCCTGATGAAGGGATATGATATGGAATCCGCTAAGGAAAAGCTGGAAGTACTTAGAAAAAACATAGAAACAATTCCTACAGCTTTTTACAACAAACAGATATTTGTTACAATTACTATAGGAGTTGAAGAATATGTTTCTTCTTATAAAGAGCCTGAAGAGATAATCAAAAAAGCTGATAAGCGCATGTACTACGGTAAACAGCATGGGAAGAATATTTTGATTTTTGAGGACAAGGATTAATCTAGCTTAGTATGTATTATTCTTATAATTTTTTGCTCTGTTCACGCGTATTATTATAAAAATAATAAAAATCACAATAGGTATACAACCTATTATTGTAGGTATTATCGCAAAAATATGTGTTGAAGATTTAAACTCTTTATATTCTGTTGCTGCATTATAATTTGGATCATACATATCAGATGGATTATCAGATGATATTAGTATGTCGGTTTTATCACCAACCGTGTAGTGTGCCTGGGTGGAAGAAACATCTCCTTGGGAGGTGTAAGTTTTTCCTTTATACTCATACTGGTAAATCGGTTTGAAGGTCTCTGTTTCATAACCTCCTGATTCATCGTCTAAGACTATGGAGCCTTTTTGATTTTCAATAATAACTGCGGAAACAGTTTGATCATATTTTGATGTGTCGATATTTATATCAGACTCCATCTCTTTAATCATAGAGTTCACAAATATTCCTGAGCCAATTAAAACAGTTGATATAATAGAAAAGAAAACAACAAGAAAAACTATGGTACTTTTCTTTACTGGTTTAACACCGTTATTGTTATAATTCATAATATCCCCCTTTACTAACTATCATGAATAATAAATATAATTGATTATAGCATATGCCTTTCGTGGTTTTGTATGTTTTTTTATATGTATTCATAATATATTTTATAGAGCTTATATATTGAGCTTAACAAAAATTTCTCAGTATGGTAGACTAATACAGATATTTAGGTTTATCTAGACCGCCTTGAGAGGAGAATATATACATGCCTGTATTTGATTTTAATGAGAAGAAGGAAGAAGCAGTAAAGGCTGAGAGAAGCTATAAGCTTCAATATTCAAGTGAGAGAACCACCAGCGCCGAACATCCGATAATGATTCTTGAAGATACCAGTTCGAAGCTTGTTCATCATTCAAATGGTATGTTTGAGGCTCCGACTGTAGGTTCGGCATTTATATATGATACAGAAGAAAAGTCGTCTCATAACATCCTTGAAATTGATGCGAGATTTGAGAATCTTCTAAAATGGCTTGGAGAGAATCATATAATGGTGCGTCTCTCAGGTCAGACTACTGAAAGAGGATATGCGGTATATAAAATCCTTGAAACAGGAGTTGCTGTACGCGGTTCGAAGCTGTCTGGTGAAAATGGATTCTTACAGTTTATGATTGAGCGCCTCCTTCAAAGTGATGCGCCATCTGAAGAGACAGTTGATCTGGATGAGATAGATGATGCTGATGATATGAGACTTACAAGTATTCAGAGTATAACTGATTATCTCATGTGTGCAGGAAGTACGCTTCCGGATAATATCAGACTCTGGGCAAGACGTAATCTTGCTGTTGCGAAGTCTTCGGAAGTAACACCGGAAGAGAGAAGACATGCACAGAGAGCACTTTCAATCATGCTTAGCATTCAGTGGAAGAATACGGATTTCCAGCCAATTGATCCTGTGGAGGCGAGACGAATTCTCGATGAGGAACTCTACGGACTGGAAAGCGTAAAGCAGCGAATAATCGAAACAATAATTCAGATAAATCGTACACATACCCTGCCAGCATATGGAATACTTCTGATTGGTCCTGCGGGAACAGGTAAGTCACAGATTGCATATGCAGTAGCAAGAATTCTCAAAATGTCAT
>CAMNGU010000133.1 GCA_946538525.1 uncultured Lachnospiraceae bacterium | reverse complement strand
CAAAGGTATCTATCGTTGGTGCCGGAATGCAGACAAATGCAGGCGTTGCAGCTAAGATGTTCGAAGCTCTTTATGATGCAAACATCAACATTCGTATGATTTCAACATCAGAGATTAGAGTAACAGTTCTTATCAATGAGAAGAACACTGAGAGAGCTATGAATGCTATCCATGACAAGTTCAATCTTGGAAATGAGTAAGTTTTAGGAAAACTTGCGAAGATAGATGATGAAATTACAGCTTTTGTAATATTTGATTTTTACATAAGAATATTAAGTGAAATTATGAAGGGGATTGCGTTAATCAGGCGATTCCCTTTATTTTTTGAGGCACGGATAATTACTAAATGTTATTGCTAATATAGTATTATTGATTAACTCAAAATACTAATTTAAAGGGCAGAAATAGGTGGAAATATATATAACAGAAATGCGTGGATTTTATTGCATTTAGCAGTGGGGGAGTGGTAAAATCATACAGGTTGTTTGTGCCCTTTGTGAAGATGATATATTGCTTTTAGATATAGCATTTACTGATATGAGAAGATCAAGGCAGGGGCACTAGAAATAGTAGTAAGGTGGTAACAATGAAAACAAGAAAAAAACTGTTTGTATTAATTCCTTTAGCACTTGTAATCATGCTATCTTTTGTATCAATTGATACAAGGGCGGCGGGGAATTCGTATAGTAACAAGGTAAATGGGACAAGAAATCTTCAGCTTGTTCCAGAGAATGGTGGAAGTATTTTAAGTGCACAAAATGGAGACACTTCAGAAACTGAAGGTAGCACAGAAAGTGGAAAAAGTGCTGCAGAAAATAAGGTGGGGGCTCCTGAGGGAGAAGTTGGAAATTCTCCAATTAGCGATACTGCTCCAGAAACAAATACTTCGGGAGCGGATAGCTCTGCTAATCAGGTGTATATTCCAACTAGTCAGCCAGCCAATACAAGCGTTGCAACTCCTGTGATAAAGGGTGAAAATAGAATCGATTGTATTAATATAGATAATGAAAATAATAAGGCTAGAATATATTTCCATTTAGATGAAACTGATTCCAATGTTCAGTTTTGGTTAAAATCCAGTGGAAAGTTAGTAAAATTAGATTCAAATCCTGAATTCTCTGATAATGGTTATAAGGAATTAGAAGAGGACAGCGAGTCGGGAATACATTATTATTTTGTAATAGACACAAAAAATACTCTTGCTGAGCAGTATAGTTTTTTAGATTTAAAAGGCCAGCTTGATAAATTGCTCGGTAACTTAGGCACAAATGATTGTATCAGCCTTTTTACTGTTAGCGAGGAAGGGACAAAGCTATTAACTGAAGGTGCAATATATAATAATGAGGAAGGCGAAAGTAACCTTTCGGCTATATTGGATTCGATAGAATATAATTCTGCAGATACAAATATTTATAATGGTCTATATGATGCCTGTTGTCAGATAGGTCTTAATAGTGACATCAATTCAAGAGATGTGGTCGTTGCAGTTTCTGACGGAATCAGTCAAAAAAATAGCGTAGAAACTGAAGTTGAAGATAAGAAAGAAGATCCTCTTTATTATGCTTTAAGAGAATATGGAATGTCTTTATACTTTATAAAGCTTTCTGAAAGCACAGAATATACTGATGGTAAATCAGATTTTATCAGTGGTGAAATAGATACAGAAGAACCTATAGATTTTTCTGCAAACTGCGTTGAGTCTTTAAGGTCATTACTTGTTTCAGATTGCTATGTGGCTGAAGTGAATTATGAAGATCCTAAGGTTGCCTGGCCATTATTTGTTGTCAGTTTTGATAATGAAGAATCGGCTGAAACTGCAATGTCTGATAGCGTATCAAAATATAGATTTTATTCAGAGTATCTGACAGCTTCAGAATCAGCTACAGAGGAAGTTATTTCAGAAGAAATTGCTTCTGAGGGAAATGCAGTTGAAGAAGCCACAACTGAAGAAAAGACTGTAGAAAGTACAACTTCAGCTATTGAGCAAAATGATCCTAATCCTCAAGATGTGGGCTCAGAAAAATCTGGCTTACTCAAAAATAAGTGGATAATTTTCGCAGCGGCTTTTCTAGTGCTTTTAGTGCTAGTGATTATCATAATTGCAAAGAAGAAGAACAATAAATAAATTCAAATATTTGGACAATGATAAAGTGGTTATATTTTAGGAGTATTATAAATGGCTACAGTTATAAAAGTATTAATGGATAATAAAACCAAAACTATTATTCTAGAATCATTTTGGACAGATGTAATTAGTTTTGGTAGTGGTACAGAGTGTGATATAGAATTATCAAAGCCTTATGTATCCAGTTTACATGGATGTTTTTTCTACGATCAAGGAAGCTGGCATTATAAGGATCTTAATAGTGAAAATGGAATTTATAAAAATGGTATAAAGCGTTCAGAAGAACCTCTTAATGAAGGGGATGAGCTTGTAATATGTGCATCTCCAACTGATTTTGATAAGATAAAGATTAGTGTTTGCTCATCCGAGGAAACGGATCTTGATAAAACAGATAATCTAAAGAGTGGGGATAATAAAAGAACGGTTGTAGAGTCATCAAGTAAAGTTCCAGAAACTTCTAAAAAGTCTAAATCAGGATTGTTTGTTGCTATAGGTCTTATTGCTGTAATTGGAATTGTGGCTTTAGTCTTTGGATTAAGAAAAAATTCTAAGGATAATGTAGAAGATAGTGTTGTTGCAGAAGCTACAACTGAAGTAGTACCTGAAACAACGGAAGCACTTGTGGCTGAGCCGGTTGAAGAAGCAACAGAAGAAATGACTGTAGAACCGACTGAGGAGCCTACTGAAGCAATAGTAGATAGTAATGAAAATGATACTGATAATCTGACAGCATCTGAAACTGATGCAGTTTTATATACAGAGGATGGCCAGCTGACAGAACAGGGAGCTCTTGAAGGAGTTAAAAATTATTACTTTAAGTGTAATCCTGAAATGACGGGTAATGCGGATGCTCAAAATAGCTGGAACATTACCAGTAGTTTACTTGAAGAAGGAAGTCATGTAGGATGTATAGAAATTGAGTATGTAGCATTTAATTCAGAGAATGATGCCAAGACATATTATTATGTAGATAAAGCATCTGGAGCTGTTGCGATAGAAGAATATGTGGATGGAATAAGAATTAAGAGTAGTGAAAGTTTTAATGTGAACAGCTATCTTGATTAGAAATTCATATATAATTATGCAATAAAATTCAATATGATAACGATATTATGACCATAGAGGAGATTTCTTCTATGGTCATTTTCTTTTGTCAAAACAAGAGGGAGATTGCATCAAATAGTTGTAAATTAAACTACTGGTTCAATGTTTTTTCGGTCTGTGTATGGCACATTATTAGTATCCATAGCACCTCCTTACGGTTTATGTGGTTAAGCCAGGCTGAGTAAAAGACATAATATTCAGTCTGGCATTAACTGCCTTTTATGGGGATATAAAGGGATGTAATGGGAGTATTTTTGGACATCAAAAGCTTTAGACTAGAGATATATGGTGGTGTGATAGGGGATGATTTAAAGTGATTTGGATTAATTTGGTTGGTTATCTTTGGAGGAATAAGAAATGAAGAGAAAAAAAGTACAGAATATAGAACAAAAAAAAGAACAAAATAAAGAACAGAATAAAGAACAGAATAATTTGCAAGGCGCTATAACTACTAATCAGAATGCTATTGAGAAGCTATATGGAAGTGCATATGTTGAAGATATAAATGAACTGGAAGAGTTTTCACCTTCAAGTAATAGAGCAGATGGTCCGAAAATGGTTTTTGATGAGTTGGAGAAGGGGATATGTAGTGTGGCAGATTCGCTTTCAATTTGTGTGTCCAGAAAGGGCTGCGTGAACATTTATTATATGGCGTGGATTTCAGGCTCTACTGAGGATGAGGTCTTGGCAGAACATGGCAACAAAACCATTTTTCAGATTCCCGAAGAATATATGCAGGCAAAGACTGAGCAGGAGAAGGAGTATGAGCACTGGGTTCTGCCTGTCCAGTATCTTAGTGGGAATCTCCATGCTCTTCGTAAAAGTGCAGTAAAAGCAAATGAAGAATTAAATGAAGAACTAAATCAAGAATTCAATCAAGATGCTAATAATAATTCTTCAAATGCTTCGCTGAACCGGTTTGAACCTAATATTAAGCTTATAGATGAGGCTCTTCCAGAAATGGTTGAGTTTGATGATATTAATGTTCAGATTGGTGCGGGCTGGATCAGGGAGAAGTATATTGCTGCCTTTTTAGTTCATCTGTTTAAACTTCGTTTCAAACCTACCGTAAAAAAATGTGACGGAAGGTGGCAGATAAAGATAAATGGCCCTATAAGCGATGTGCTGAACAATACAACTTATGGAACTAGAAGAATGAAGGGTACAAAGATTTTTGAACATACTCTAAATTCTTCCTCAATTAAGATTACCGATGATGTTCCAGCTGACAATAAGACAGGAACAAAAAAGATGATCAATAGATATGAAACTTATGCTGCACAGGCTAAGCAGCAGTTGATCATAAAGGAATTTAGCGATTGGTTAAGAAATGATATTTCTATCAATAAGGTACTTCGTAAGGAGTATTATGAGAAGTTTTCGTTCTGTTTTCCTAGATATGATGGCTCATATCTGGAATTGAATGACCTGGATCCGGGAGTGGAACTATATAAGCACCAGAAGGATGCCATTGCCCGTATAATTCTTTCTCACAATGTGGCTCTTTGTCATGATGTAGGAAGTGGAAAGACTTTCTGTTATGTCATTGGTGTGCATGAATTATATCGTCTTGGGATTTCCAGGAAGAATATGATAGTAGTTCCTAATAATGTATTCAGTGATGCTGTTGAGACTCATAAGCTTTTATATCCGAATGATAAGATTATGGAGATTTCTCCTGATGATTTTACTGCAAAGGATAGACTGGAAACTCTTAACAAGATTAAATATGGTAACTATGTGGCTATTTATATTGCTGCAAGTAAATTTGATATGCTGGATATGTCCCAGGAATTTTATGATAAGCAGTATTATGAGGAATATTTTGGTCTGGCTGATGTTCGTGATGAGAAGAAGCGCCAGGGAGATGACTGGTCTGTTAGAGTTCTGGAAAGCAAAATGAAATCTATTGCTGAGAAGAGAAATAAATTCTTTGAATCTCATGTCATGACAGAGAAGAACTGCTTTGATAAATTGGGTATTACAACGCTTGTGGTGGATGAAGCACATAACTATAAAAATCTGAGTATTAAGACGAATTTTGAAAATGTTATTGGAATGTCTAAGGCTGGTAGTAAGAAGGCGGATCTTTTGAAGAAGAAGGTGGAGTGCATACAGGAAGTAAATGGCCGTGTTATATTTGCCACTGGAACACTTCTTACTAATTCCATTGCGGACTTGTATGCTTTTCAGGAGTATCTTCAGCCGGATACTCTTAGGGAAAGTTCCATCCACAATTTTGGTGAATGGGCAAATACATTTGGAAGTATCAGCACTTCTTTTGAGATAGATGTAGATAGTCAGAATTATAGATATATGACCAGGCTGTCTCATTATCATAATCTGCCAGAACTTATGAATATGTTTTCGGAGGTATGTGATTTTTATCATATTACTGATGAGGATATGGATGTTCCTACTTTCTCCGGGTATGAAGATGTGGTAGTAAATAAGACTCTTTACAACGATAACTACAATAAAGAGATTGCTGAGAGAACAGATAATGTTCGAAAGGGCATTGTTTCAAATAAAGAGGATAATATCCTTAAGATAGTGACAGACGGTAGAAAGTGTGCACTGGATGTTAGGCTGGTGATTCCAAATGCTGCTGTTTCTGATAAGGATTGTAAGGTGGGAGCATGTGCGCAGAAGGTGCTGAAAATTTATAATGAACATCCTGGAAAGACACAGATTGTATTTTGCGATTATTCCACTCCTAAGAATGAATTTAATGTATATGGAGCTCTGAGGAGTCTTCTTATAAAGGGTGGAATTTCTT
>CAMNGU010000132.1 GCA_946538525.1 uncultured Lachnospiraceae bacterium | reverse complement strand
TCAACATGCTTTTCCTGCAAGCAGGAACGCATTTTGACTTTTGACACTTATGTCAAATTATTAGATTGAAACATTACATATATTTACGAGGGACTATTATGAGTTACGAAAGAGTTATAGGTACAAATCCAATACTAAAGATGGATTATCCGGACCCGGATGTTATAAGGGTAGGAGATACATTTTACATGATCACTACCACCATGCATTTTATGCCTGGAGCTGAAATATTAAAGTCATATGATCTGATTAATTGGGAACATGAGACTTATGTTTTTGACAGGTTGGATAGTACTTTGGGCCAGCGGTTGGAAGGACAGGAACAAATATATGGAAAGGGAATGTGGGCAGCGACCCTGAGGTTTTATGAAGGGGTGTTCTATGTTCTCTTTGTATGTAATGATACTCAGAAGACATATCTCTATAGGTCTGAGGATGTAACTGGTGTACTGGAAAGTGGTCAGGAACTTAAGCTATATGAGCTTAGCTGGAGTAAGAGTAATGTGGAAGGCTTTTATCATGATGCATCACTTCTCTTTGACGAAGGAAAGGCTTATCTGGTATATGGTAATACAGATATATTTTTGACACAGCTGAATGAGGAGCTTACCGGGCCTGAACAAGGTGGCCTGAATGGACGAATACTTAGAGATGAGGATAATCATCAGCTGGGGTATGAAGGCTCTCATCTATATAAGATAAATGGAAGATATTATCTGTTTTTGATTCATTCTCTGAAGGATAGATGGAGAAGAGTCGAAGCGGCTTTTATGGCTGATTCCCTTGAGGATTTTATGGAGGGCAGGTATATCGGCGGTGATGTCTTCGATGATGATATGGGATTTAGAAATTCTGGTATAGCTCAGGGTGGAATAGTTGAGGGACCGGACGGAGTGTGGAATGCGGTACTGTTTCAGGATAGTGGCGCTATTGGAAGAATTCCTGTTTTGGTGCCTGTAACATTTAGAGAAGATGGGTACCCGGTTTTTGGTAACTGCGGTAAAGCTCCTACGGACTTAGATATGCAAAGTTTAAGGGCGGGATATGATTATAAACTACTGGTAGATTCGGACGATTTTCGATATAATCCTAAAGGGACTTTTTTGGAAGACAGAAAGAATTACGGCTCATTTGGATTTAAAAGTATGTGGCAGTTTAATCATGAGCCTGATATGGAACTTGTGAAATGTGACTCTGAGCGAGGCTGTCTCTGGATAAAGACAGATAAGCTTTCGAAAAATATTTACTTTGCAAGAAACATTCTCACACAAAGGATGATATTTCCTAAATGCTCCGCAGAGGTGACACTGGATGTTTCAAAACTTAAGGACGGTGACTCAGCTGGGCTTGCGGCTTTTCAAGGTAATTACGCCTGGGTTGGAGTGACAAAAAATGCCGGGAAGTGTTATGCGGTAATGACTTCATTTATAAACACAAGTGGAGATGTGTGGAATCTCAGCCAGGAACCGGGAAAGGTTCTTGAAACGGTATTACTGGAAAGTGATATAATAAGGCTGCGTCTGACTGCTGAATTTGAAAATGATACAGTTTTATGTGAGATTGATATGGGGCAGGGCTTTAGACGGATAGGCACACTTCATCAACTGACATTCAGGTTGGATCATTTCACCGGCTGCAGATTTGGACTATTTGTCTATTCAGAAAAAGAGGCAGGGGGAAGTGCAGGCTTCCTGGATTTCAAATATATTAAATAATCGATTTTGGTGGACACATGATTAAGCTTCAAGGGAAAATTGAGAAGTACTTAATGAGCATCAGTCTTAAAAAGAAATTGATGCTTCTTTTTGTGTTCTGTGTTTTGATACCTCTTTTTATTACAGATGGAATTGTCTTCTATAATATGTATAAAGTTAATCGTATCACCAAGGAGCAGGAACTTCGAAGTGATGCGGAAGCCATTAAATACAGCTTTGTGGACAGTTTGAATTACCCATCAAAGATCATTCAAAATGTTTATAAGAATGAGGAGATAGAGGAACTGCTCAATAAACAGTACTATGATCCGCTGGATTACTATACAGCATATATGGATTTCAAAAGAAATTCTATATATGAAAGCTGGCTGGGAATTGGAAATGAAACTCTTGAAATTTACGCTGATAATGATACTATTTTGAACGGCGGTATGTTCTATAAGATGGAGCCTATTAAGAATGAAGCCTGGTACAAGAAACTGGATGAAGGCGATGGAATGGTTCTTAGTTTTGATTTTTCAAAAGAGCCTACAGATACTTCTTCGAAGCGAAATGTACTTCTTATGAGAAAGATGGAAATGGCGAGAAAAAACCGCTGCGAGAAAGTAATCAAGCTCACCATCAACTATAGAAAGTTTCAGGACAGTGTGCTGGGAGAAGGAATTGAGTCCGACGCATACATTTGTCTAGGGGATAAACTTCTCATGACCAATGTGGGTGGAACTCATTTGAAAGAGGCTTATAGATTTATGGATAAGTCAGTAAAACCGGATTATCAGCAGGATATTTATATATATGGTGAGACTTATAATATATACTTGAAGAGCAAAGGATTTGGAATCTGGATGCTGGATTATAAATCTACTATTATGGTACTTATCATGCTTTTCATAAGTTTTATTCTTCCGGTTTACATGATCAAACAGTTGGACTATGTTGTTGCTCAAAGAGTTAGTCGTATGAGCAGGATTCTGGAAAATGCGGATGATGAACATTTGAAGAAGATTCATGACATAGAGGGAGATGATGAAATATCTTCTCTGATGGTAAACTATAACCGAATGGTGGATAGGATGAATTCTCTTATCCAGACTTCTTATATAGATAAGCTTAAACAGCAGGAAATGGATATCGCCAGACAGAATGCAGAACTTTTAGCGCTGCACAGTCAGATCAATCCGCATTTCCTTTTTAATGCTCTTGAGAGTATAAGAATGCATAGTCTCCTTAAGAATGAAAAAGAGACTGCGGAAATGGTGGAACACCTTGCAGTAATGCAGAGAGTAAATGTGGACTGGCACTCGGATTCTGTATCTGTAGAAGAGGAAATGAAATTTGCTCAGGCGTATCTGGAACTTCAAAAATACAGATTTGGAGAAAGACTTAGCTACAGTTTGGATGTGGACCCGTCTTGTTATGGATATATGCTTCCGAAGCTCTCAATAGTAACATTTATAGAAAATGCCTGTGTACATGGGATTGAGAGTAAGACTGAGCCAGGCTGGATATTCGTAAGAATCTACAAAGATGATAAGAATATATTCTTTGAAGTGGAAGATACGGGAATTGGTATGGATGAGGAAATGAGAGAGAATCTTCTCTTTAAGATGAACCATGCCAGTCTGGAACTTATTAAGACCGGAACTGGTGTCGGAATGACAAATGCCAGTCTGAGACTTAAGATGATGACAAAGGATACTCTTAAGATTGAAATTGAAACAGAAATGGGAGTAGGAACTAACATCCGAATTATTATCCCGCTGGATGTTAATGATAATCTAGAAAAAAATCTAGAAAAAAATTTAGAAAAAAATAAAGAGAAAAATTTATAAAATAATAAGGCTAATAAATAAGACTAAATATATTTACTAAAAGGAACGATAAAATGCTAAAGGTTATGTTTGTCGATGATGAGCCATATATAGTAGAAGGATTAAAAGTGCTCATCGATTGGGAAAGAGAAAACTTCGAGATCGTAAAGGTGGCGGAGAATGGCCTGGAAGCTCTTGAGTATTTGAGAGAGAATGAGGTTAATCTCGTGATCGCAGATATTAGAATGCCTGTGATGACGGGAATAGAACTTCTTCAAAAGGTTCAGGAGGAAGGCGTTTCCAATGCCTATTTTGTTGTGCTAAGTGGATATAATGATTTCCAGTATGCAAGAGATGCTATGCGTTACGGAAGTATGGATTATCTTCTTAAGCCGGTCAAGAAGGACGAACTTCTTAAAATTCTCAGAAAGATAAATGAACTGAGTAAGGAAAGTACAGAGAGAGAGGCGCATCATAAAGAAACTGAGACTGCATTTCTTCAAAGACATATGATTGCTCTTATAGTAGGAAGATATGATGATGTGAACCTGGATTATCTAAATAAGAATATGCGTCTTTCCAGTGGTATTAGATATGTGATCATAGAACTGCTGGATACAGATATGCTGGAAACTCAGGAAGGCAGCCTTATGCAGTATAGGCGTGAGATGAATGACGCCATCAATCAGATAATGGGTGAAGATAGCAATCATCTTATATATGATGTTTCTCTGAATCACAGCACCTATGATACAGGATTCATTTACTGTGATTATATGGCTGAGGATAGAGGACTTGATAATGTAGAATTCCTGTCGGCACTGCAGAAGAGACTGGAGAAGATTCTAAAACGCAAGGTTCGTATTCTGGCAGGTAAGAAGGTTGCTGATATTACTCAGGTTTCTAAATCATATAGTTCAGCATGCATTCTAAAATCTCAGGAGGTATTCCATGAGGCCAGACCTGTTGTTACCTATGAGAGTGAGATGAATGTAAATCCAGGTAAGGCTATGCTCTTTAAGAAGAGTCTGGATAATCTTGTAAAGGCCATAGAGGAAAGTGATGAAGCTGAGATATACAAATGCGTAAATGCTTTCTATGATGATATATCTAAAGGTGGTTTAGGAGAATCTGTTAGTCTTAATATGAATTATCTGTTGTTCCAGCTGATACATGTGGCTACAGAGTTGGATGATGAGATAGATCAGGAAGAGATTCTTCATAAGATAAGTGAAAGCTCATTTGATGAAGGTGTTAAGCGTGGAAGCAGTGTTCATATGTATAAATTTGCCTGCGAATATGCTCAGTACCTGAACCAGCTTCGAAAAAATGTATCCGGTGGTATCTTAAAAGATGTGGAAAATGAGATAAAAGCTAATTACAGTGAAAACCTGAGTCTCAAGAAAATGAGTGAGAAGTATTTCATTAACTGCAGCTATCTTGGGTCACTCTTTACGAAAAAGTATGGAGTATCATTTAAAGACTATCTTACCAGCTATCGTATAAATGAAGCTGCGAAGATGCTTATCAATACCGAGGATAGAATAGTTGATATAGCTGCTGCTGTTGGCTATAAGAATAGTGACTATTTCATCCGAAGATTTATCGAATTAAAAGGGATGACTCCATCCCAGTACAGACGGCAGAAGAAAATGTAAAATTTTTTTATATATCTATTTATATGACATAAGTGTCAAAAGTCAAAATGCGTTCCTGCTTGCAGGAAAAGCATGTTGACCTTATGACACGCTGAAACATGAGGAAATAGCATTTTTCTTAGAAAAATAGCGGTTTCCGAATGTTTCTAGGATTGCGAGAATTTCGTAAGAAATGGAGCAATCCGTATGTCATGTGGGTGTCAAAAGGTACTTTTGACACCCACATCTTTATATATCTAATAGATGGAATTTTGATGCCGTTTGTTTGAAGTTTGTTAATAAATGGTTTACATAACGCCAAATTTGGTTTACATAACGGAAATTTTGTGCAAATTTTAAGAATTTGTAGGGTGTTTTTTTGGAGTTTGTAGGGCGAAATATATAATTCCAAGGGATATAATTGAGATACTTAATTGCCGAGTGAAGGCTATCATACAAAAAATACAATATTTTAAGGAGGTAAAGTATGAGAATTAAGGCTAAAAAGCTGGGGGCATGTGCACTTGCTAGCGCAATGATGCTTACTATGTTCGCAGGCTGTGGAGGATCATCTGAGGATTCAACAACTTCATCATCTTCTACAGACACAAGTTCTAACTCAAGTGGTACAGACGCTGCATCAGATGATAAGGGCGGAAGTACAGCTTCAGGCGATGTAAAGGAATTTGATATGTTCATTGCAATGCCTGGAACAGAAATCAATGACGACAACGAGATTCAGCAGATTATCGCTGAGAAGACTGGCTGCAAAGTTAAGGAAACTTGGCTTACAGGTCAGACTGATGCTGAAGCAGTTGGTACAATCATCGCTGGTGGTGATTATCCAGACTTCATCAATGGTGGAGATG
>CAMNGU010000131.1 GCA_946538525.1 uncultured Lachnospiraceae bacterium | reverse complement strand
ATATAATTAATTCATAACTCTATCTATCAAGATATTTCTTATTCTTAATAAAATCAATTATATCAAAATCTGTTGATGTATCACTAAGGAAAACCGTTCCAACATCATCGCCATTCATTAAATTGTAAATAATCTCCATGTCTGAAGATTCAAGAATGGCAGTATCAGCTCCAGCATGACTGGCAATCTGAGCTGCAGCAATCTTTGTATACATTCCTCCTGTACCATAGCGGGTAACTGTTCCCTTTGCCATATCCTTAAGTGAGTCATCAATTTTCTCAATAACAGAAATTCTCTTTGCCTTTGGATTCTTCCTTGGATCATCTGTATAAAACCCATCAATATCTGTAAGAAGAATCAGCATATCAGCTCCAATAAGAGTTGAAACAATTGCTGAAAGAGTATCGTTATCACCAAACTCTATCTCATCAGTAGCAACTGTATCATTCTCATTTACAATTGGAATAATATCCAGATCAAGAAGCTGTTTAAGAGTATTTTCTGCATTCTTTCTTCTTTCATCATTTGTGATAACATCAAATGTAAGCAGAACCTGTGCTGCTTTATTGTTATATTCCATGAAAAGCTTTTGATATAACATCATAAGTTCACCTTGTCCAAGAGCTGCACAAGCCTGAATCATAGAAAGTACTTCAGGTCTCTTATTGAGTCCAAGAATTCTTCGACCAACTGATACAGCTCCTGATGAAACAAGAACTACATCTTTACCTTGATTCTTGATATCACTGATCAGTCTTATCATCTTCTCAATCTTTACAAAGTCTAATTCACCAGTCTCCTGATGTACAAGTGATGATGAACCAACCTTAATTACTATTCTTCTTTTGTCTTTTAATGTTTCTCTGATATTCATTTATTTTTCCTCTATTAGATTTTTTTTAGAATTTTTTTAGATTTTTTTCGTTCTTTATAAAATACTTTTTGATATTTTCCATTACTATTTCTCAAAAAATTAAAGATATTTTGCAGTTTCATATCTTTTATAGCTTTCTATTAAATCTTCAATTAAATATTCCGAAATAGCTTCTGCTGCTTTTATTCCATCTGCTGATGCAGAGGTAATTCCGCCAGCATAACCAGCACCTTCGCCTGCGGGGACAATTCCTGGAAAATTATCCGCCATTAATGTATCTTTATCCCTATTTATTCTTACAGGAGAACTGGTTCTAGATTCAATGGCAGATATAACTGTCTCTTTCGAATCATATCCATCTATCTTAGTTCCAAAATATTCCATAGCTTCAATGATGGCATCTGTCATAAAATCAGGAAGTACCTTCCTTAGATCAGCAAAAGTCCACTTTCCTTTAATTTCCGGAGTCACCTTGCCTAACTTATTCGAAATAGCATCTTTAATAAAATCTCCATATAACTGAACGGGGACTTTACCACTACCTAATTCATAGGCCGCCTGCTCAAGTTTACGCTGATAATCAATTCCTTGAAGATATGCATTTGAATCATTGTTTGTTATATAATCATCGGGATCAATACTTACAACTATTGCAGCATTTGAATTTTCTCCAGCTCTTCCACTGTAGCTCATACCATTTATTACGAGAGCCCCATCTTCAGAGGATGAATTAACCACATATCCCCCTGGACACATACAGAAAGAAAAAACATTTCTGCTCTTTTCTGTATTTTGGGTATGATATACAAGCTTATAATCCGCAGCAGGAAGCTTATCGCCATATATTTCCTTATAATTTTTGCCATACATAGCTTTATTGATATCATCACTTTTATGTTCAACTCTGACACCAATAGCAAATGGTTTCGGTTCCATCACAAACAATCTGGAGTTCAGCATTTGATAAGTGTCTCGAGCACTATGACCTATGGCAAGAATCAAAGAATGTGTCTTAATATAATATATTTTTTCTATATTATTAGAATTATTATTTAAATTATTTTTCGAATTATTATTTGATTTATTGGTTGATATGTTACTGGATATCAAATTAGATTTATTGTCATAATCTAAAATTTCTATCTTAAGCTCATATATAGGAAGTTCTGATTCGTACCCAAATGTATCAAGTGTTGTCTCGTATTCAATATCAACAAGTTTATGGCCAAACCTTACTTCACCACCAAACTTAATTATCTCCTGCCTCATATTCTTAAGAATCTTCCTAAGCTCATCTGTTCCAATATGAGGTTTTGCTTTATAACTCACGGATTTATCAGCACCATATCTTACATAAGTTTCAAGAACCTCTTTAAAATATCCGCCCTTATCCTTATTTCCTGTATTCAGTTTTCCATCTGAAAATGTACCAGCTCCTCCTTCACCAAAGCAAACATTTGATTCAGGATTTAGTACACCTTCTTCCCAAAATGTTTCAACATCTGAGATTCTTTCTTCCACAGGATTACCTCGTTCAATAACAATTGGCTTAAAACCAGCTCTTGCCAGCTGTATGGCAGCCATATAGCCCGCAGGACCTGATCCAATTATTACAGGACGATATTCTGGCGCCTCATCTAAAAATTCGCGTATTTCATTATTTATAATATGAGGGAAAATATAAGCTTCTTCTTTAACAAGAGAAATGTCAGTTAACATAACTTTTTTATTGTTAACCAAGCCGGTATTCGAAGACATATTTTTATTTTTATTTTGATTATTTTTTTTATTTTTATTAGAATTATTTTTTGATATTAATTTATCAAAAATCTTTTTTTCATTTTCAGAATAAACTCCAACAGTAAGATTATAATGTATATCATCATGTTTTCTACTGTCCAAAGATTCTTTTAATATTTTAATAGATTTAAAGTCAGATGTTCTAAGCTTCTTTGTTACCATTTCTCTGATATCATCTTCGGTATAACCAATATTCAGTTTTAAATTTCTGATAACTATCATAAAAGCTGACTCCAAATTTATAAATTATTTATTTAACTGCATTACCAGCCAGATAACCGGTAATAAATGCATAACTAAGATTATATCCGCCACATTTTCCAATTACATCAGTAGCTTCACCAACAGCATAAATACCATCACCGATAGTACTATTTCGATTAATATTCATAGTTAATGGATTTATAACATCAGTTATTATTCCGCCAGAAGATGCCTGAGAATGCTCTGAATCATATCTGGTTCTAACAGTCAGAATCCATTCTGTCAGTTCTCCATATAAGCCTCTGATTCCTGTTTCAGTAACATCCTTTAGCTGAAGTTTGAGCTCAGGATTACCGTAAAATCTGCCTATCATATAAAATGCCAGCTTATCATTTATATATCCATTTAAGAAGGAATCAAGTCTTTTATTTGGAAAATGAGTTTTAATATTATTAAAATGTGATACAAAATCATCTTCTGAAGTTTTCGGTAAAAGATTAACCCGTACTCTACTGCCAGCTCTCATATAGTAGGACATGTTAAATGTGACGATACCACTTATGCCATCCTCAGTGATCATTAGTTCACCCAGCTCATTATGATTTTCTACATATATTCTTGCTTTAGTACGAACTCCAGCAATACTGGAAAGCCTATCATCTTCACTGCAGATAACCGGACAAAGACAGCTTCTAAATTCATTATATGGAAGTTTCAGTGAGTCAAAAAGTTCACTGGATAACTCCTTAGAAGAGGCTCCAAGCTTAGACTGTGCTATTCCACCTGTTGAAATGATTATATTTCTGGCATAGATATAGTCCTCATAGATTTCATTTTCATTTTTTACTTCTAGATTAAGTTTATATATTCTATCAGCATCAAAATGCCTTTGGTCACTTACATCAATATCATCAAGAATATCTGCAATATTAGTTGGCTTTACATTTCTGCAGGTTGTCTTTTGCCGGATTTCTACCCCTTGTGTACGAACTGCTTCTAAAAGTGCCCAAACAACCGAAGAAGCCTGTAAACTGGCAGGATAAAAATATCCATCTCGACTTACAGTAGTTATTCCAAGATTTTTGAAATAGTCCAGTACAAATGTTCTCTGACGCATTCCGGTAATCTTATATAGACTATCGAAAACCTGGTCTACAAATTCATTTTCATAATATGAATCTGCTTCCCAATTATCATTTGTCAGATTACATCTTCCATTTCCGGTAGCATAAAGCTTCTGCGCAGCCTTTTTATTTTTATCCACAACTACGCAAGAAAGCCCCCTACGGGAGCTTTCGATTGCGGCCACAAGTCCAGATGCACCTGCGCCAATTATACAGATATCATATATTTTATCAGACATATATATACCTATCTATTTTGTAATAAAAGATAATATTATAAATAATTTTATTCGTAAACTACATCACCCTTATCGCCATCTGGGAAAAGTGTAACATATGTTTTTCCAGGATTAAGACGAAGTTCCTCACCATCTTCTGTATAGAAATGAGTTACACCATAATCAGAACATGCACCGCCTCTTTCTGCTTCCTGTCCAAAGATTTCTTCCTTGTAAGCAAATGTATACTTACCACTCTTCTTCCATGTGATAGGAATCATCTTACCATTTGTAAGGTAGTAACCTGAACCTGTTCCTACATCATCGATATACTTACTTCCAACCTCATCACCAAGTACATAGTGTGGGCAGAATTCATAGATAACATTCTTGAATGCAATCTGATTTCCTGAAGTCTCATCATACTGAACATCTCCGTATGTAAACTTCTTATATGTTTTTGAAGCCTCATCATATACGAAATATGGCTTTGACTCAAGATTACTTGTTATAGAAATCTTATTAACAGCCTGTCCATCCTCAAGATCCTTATCTGCTATATTGAACTGGAACATGCTCTCATATTCTTTACACTTATCAGAATCAAATCCCTTATCTGACATACCCTGAAGAACCTTAGCTCCAGATGTGTATCCTGTAAACTCTGAACCATATCCAGGTCTATCTACTCTAAATCCATATGCAGATGACTCTGTATTAAGATTCATATCATCAAGATCAGTGATAAGTGGCATTTCCTTCATAGCCCAGATACCGCCCCAATGTACAAGAACTGCATCAAGCTCAAGAGCCTTTCTGTCGAAGTTTACACGAGTACTTCTAACAGGTCCAATCTTCTCAACATCTTTAAGTGTTTCCTGATTGAATACACAGAGAAGACGGGAGATACCACCTTCCTCAAGCATTTCAAATATTACATCAGCCTTCTCAACACCAGACTGAGGAAGTCCGAGATTATTATTAACTACCATGATTGATACATATCTCTTCTTATCCTGTTCTGGAGTTACCCATTCACCGTTAAGATCACTAAGAACTTTTCCGTCCTTCATCATGGTAATATCGGTTTCTTCTTTAAGCATTGAAGAATCAGCAATATTTACATAGTATGATCCTGTGTTAGCCTCAGATGCTGCTTCCTCATCTTTCTTTCCGCAACCAGTAAAAGCAGCAAGACACATTGCAGCGGAAAGTGTAAGAGCCATAAATTTCTTATTCATAATCTCTTGTATATCCTTTCATATTTAAGATTTCATTTTGCATTCTCTCCATCTCGATTCTCTCTTCTTCCTCCATATGATCATAACCGAAAAGATGAAGACAACTGTGAGCCACAAGAAAAGCAAGCTCACGTTTATCACTATGTCCATATTCCTCAGCCTGTGACTTAACCTTTTCAAGAGAAATCACAATATCACCAAGCAAAAGCTCATGAGTTTCAGGATTGAAATAATCCTGTGGATATTTCTCCACATAGGAAAGATTTCCAGGTTCATCGAAGTCCAACATAGGAAATGATAATACATCTGTAGGTTTATCAATACCACGTTCAGATAAGTTAATCTCATGAATTTCATTATTATCAGTAAGCATCACAGAAACTTCTATAGGGTACGGACACTTTAAATATTCCATGGAACCGTTAATAACATCCATGATAATATGGTCATAACATTCTGGATATTCTATATCTGATTCATTGGTAATAAATATGCTCATGACAAACCTCACTAAGCTGATATTTTAACATAATATAACTATAGTGTCAAAAACATGGAGGCTTAAATGTATAGAAAATAAGCCATCAATCTGTATTTTTTTGGTTATTTTTATGAAAATTTCTGTTTTTAGATTTATTTTGGTTAGAGTCTCTTTTACTCCAATCATCTTTACTTGAATCATATTTTTCATATGCTTCAACAATTTTCTGAACCAAAGGATGTCTAACAACATCCTTAGCAGTAAGCTTACAGATTGCAACACCTTCT
>CAMNGU010000130.1 GCA_946538525.1 uncultured Lachnospiraceae bacterium | reverse complement strand
AACAATTAAATAAGCCGTTTTTAATCCTTTTGAAAAAAGGTTTTGAAAGCCGCAAATGAGAAATAAAAAAGGAAATATTCAAAATGAATCAGGGGAATGTAAAGTTAATTAAAGAAAATATAGAGAAGAGATTTGTTGGAAAATCTTCTGTAGTAAATAATATAATTACTGCACTTTTAGCAGGAGGGCATATTTTGATAGAGGATGTACCAGGAGTAGGAAAGACGAAGCTGGCAAAATCATTGGCACAGTCTATAGATGCGGCATTTGCTCGTATACAGTTTACTCCAGATACACTTCCAACTGATATTACTGGAACTTCAATCTTTGACGCCAGCGAAGGAAAGTTTAGAGTTGTGAAGGGACCAATTCATAATGAGATCATTCTTGCTGATGAGATTAACAGAACTTCCCCTAAAACACAGTCTGCACTTCTTGAAGCAATGGAAGAACATCAGGTTACAATCGATGGAGAAACATTTAAGCTTCCTGATCTCTTTATGGTTATCGCTACACAGAATCCGGTTGAACAGATTGGTACCTATATGCTGCCTGAGGCTGAGCTGGACAGATTCCTAATGAGAATTTCCATAGGCTATCCAAAGCAGGAAATGCAAATGAGTATGGCCAAGAGATTTCTGGAGGGAACTCTTGAAGAACCTCTTTCGGCAGTTCTAAGCGCCTCTGATATAGTGGAGATGAAAAATGAGGTT
Source organism: uncultured Lachnospiraceae bacterium (assembly GCA_946538525.1). Lineage (GTDB taxonomy): Bacteria > Bacillota > Clostridia > Lachnospirales > Lachnospiraceae > Eubacterium_Q. The sequence goes on along the minus strand of CAMNGU010000130.1, from coordinate 5,550 downwards.
AAGCAGGTTATTATGTCTGACGAGATTATCGAGTATGCACTCAGCATAGTTGAAGCTTCTAGAAATAATGAGAACCTGGAGTATGGTCTCAGCCCTAGAGCAGGCCTTGATCTTCTGGCTGCGTCTAAAGCAGCGGCATATGTAGCGGAGAGAGACTTCGTAATCCCTGAAGATGTTATAGCTATGGCTAAGGTAACACTGCCTCATAGAATGGTTCTTACAACACAGTCAAGGATGAATAAGTACACAGGCAAACAGATTATTACGGATATTGTGGATAGGGCTAAGCGTCCAAAATAATATTTGGAAAGTATGGAATATAAAAAAGATAAAAATATAGTAAGCAAAGAATTTAGAAAGCAAAGAATTTAGAAGTGGCAAAGATATTTCACATCATAAAACAACTTATTGTAAAGCATAAGAGATTAGTTCCGTGTGTTATTTACATTTTATTGCTACTAGCGGCAACCATAAATGTAAGTTTGCAGGGAGGGGCTTTTTCTTATGTTTTCTTTTATGTTGTGCTTCTTTATCTTCCTCTTTCTGTAATCTATCTGGCTGTGTCGATGCTTTTGCTGGAGGTTTATCAGGAGACCGATAACCGGATTTTATATAAGGGGACAGCGGAGAAGTATCAGTTCGTGGTGGAAAACACTTCCATAATTCCGGTAAGTGGGATTAAGTTCTTCTATGATGCCAGCATTGCTGGTTTTGTAAATGATTTTACCACCGAAACCTTTAGGTTCCTTCCAAAGGAAAAACATAAGATTGATACAGAGATAATCTGCCACTATGCAGGATCTTATGATTCAGGAGTGGAAGGGTACTATATTCAGGATATGTTTGGGATTATTCGCTTTAAGAGAAAGGTGAAGATTCCTATAAGAGTGCATGTTCTCCCGGTAATTACTGATATTGCTCATAGAGACATTATGGAGCTGGGGGATAATACCAGTAGCGGAAATCTTTTCAGTCTCGCACAGCATGAGAACTACCTGGGAAATGATATTAGGAAATACATGCCTGGTGACAGTTTAAATACAGTTCATTGGAAAAACTTTGCAAGAACTGGTGATATGTTTGTTCGACTTCCAGATAATCAGGAAACGGAAATGATATGTCTGGCGTTGGTTACTGAACTAATGGATGGCTCCATCGAAAGTATCGAAAGAAGAGATAAGTTCCTTGAGTATATTGTGTCAGTAGGAGAGTTCTTTGGAATGAGAAAAAGACCTCTATTGGTGGCATACTACGATAAGGAAGTTAAGACAATTGTTATAGACAGTCCTCAGAGTTTTCAAGAATTTTATCTTGAAAGATCACCAAGAATAGGAAATAAACATTCTGCAGGTCATGAGGAAGAACTTGAAAGAGAAATTTCCACTAAGTACGGAAATGTGCACATATTGAGAGAAGAGAATTATTAATGTTATGTCAACCAACAAGACTACGAATATGGAAAAATACATATATATCCTAGAGAAGTATCTACTTAGATTTCCAGTGATGTTGATTGTATATCTACTGGGATATTTTAGTGTGGTTAACATAATGTCTAATTCTTTTGGACTAGATCCAATTTTTTATGCCTGCTATACATTGTTCTATTTTGGACTTTTAATCTTTATTGAGCTGATAGGAAGGAAGCAGTTCATTATTCCAAGTTTTGTTTTATTTACCATTGTATTGATACTCATTTCCAGAGATATTGTGCTACTGATCAATCTTGTAACGGCCCTTTGTTTTGTGATTCTTTCACTAATTCTTATACAGGATAGATTTGTTAAGATTGGATTTACTGTATTTATGGTGTTCAACCTAATCCTTTGGATATCCACTGGAACAAATAACAGATTCATCATCCTGTGTCTGTTTGTGGGGACCATTTATATAATTGGTAAGCATCTGAAGAAGGATGTGGATTATGGGTTTATCGTTATAATGTCATTTATCATTATCTGTTTTCTTCCGGTGCGAGATGAACCCATCAAATGGACCCTCGTCCGTACTGCTATGTCTCATGTGGAGACCATTGTTGACAATACCATTATGGAGATTGGGTACCGAATAAGTGGAGTGGTGGATATTGGTAATTCTTTCGTGGGTTATTCTGATAATGGAACCCTCACAGGTGGGTTGAAGGGCAGCACCAAGGAAGAACTTATCTTTAGAAAAAATGGAAAATGCATGGATAAGAAGCTTTATCTTAAGGGTGCATTTTACAAGACTCTTACTAAAGATGGCCTGATTGATAAGGAGAGTTTTGATTCAACATACAACAGCTGGCTGGTTGAGTACCTTAATACGCTGATGAATACCGAGGTGGATGAGGACACAGCTATATGTTTCTCAAAGGTGGAGAGCTGCGAGATTGAGTATAGATACCTTAGGACGAAAGATATCATTTGTCCTGCTAACATTTTGAAGATTGATAAGGAGCTTAGGGACGGACTGGACCGAAGGGTAGGAAAAGGCTTTATGTATAAGGTTCAGTATATGGCTATTGATTATGGCAGTCCGTATTACCTGGAAATGTTGGAAAAGGCTTCGCAGATTGATAGCGAGGATTATGAGTATCATACTTATAGTGAAGCCAGGCAGTACATGAAGGAGCTCTACAATGTTAATCTTGCTGCAATCATGTCAGAGGAAAGATATAACGAAGTAAGGGATTCTTTGATAAATGGTACATATTTCGATGGTTTAAATGTCTATCTGGACAAATCTATGTCTACAGACAGGATAGAAGAGCTTTCGGCGGAGCTTACGGAAAATGCAGCCAATGATTATGAGAAAGCTAAGGTTATTGAGGAATATCTTAGACAATATGAATATGACAGGTCAGTGGATCTTCGTGAAGAGGAGAACTATGTTGATGCATTTATCTTTGATGTAAAGAAGGGGTATTGTGTTCATTTCGCATCGGCAATGGTTCTAATGCTGAGGGATGCGGGGATTCCTGCCAGGTATGTGAGTGGTTACATGTTCAAAACGGAAAATGATACTGTTCTCAGTAATGAGGCTCATGCCTGGGTGGAGGCGTACATCAAGGGAGTGGGTTGGATGACATTTGAACCGACTCCGATCAATCCAAATGCCGCTGATCTTACTTGGGGAAGAATTCGTAAGGAAGGTTCGGAAAAAGAATATGACCGTGAGGAAGCTCAAAAGAAGTTTGAGGAAGAGCTGGCTAGGATGGAGGAAGAGACACGCCGAAAGGCAGAGATGCAGATGAGTTCTAGCGCCTCAGGGGATGATTCATCAGATGAAAATGGAAAGAAAGTAGATGTTCGTATAGTAAAGAAAATTGTTTTCTATATAGGCGTTATACTTGGTACAGCCTTAGGAATCATTTTGCTTTTATACCTTTCAAGACTTATCTGGTTTAGGCTACTTACACCTGAGAAGAAGTTGCAGGAGATGATAAGAAGGACTTGCCGAAAGATTGAGAAAGGTATTGAATCAGAAGATGAGGTGAAGGCGCTGAATAGGGCGGACGCATCACTTTATGATTATCTTGAATATATTGAAGAAGAGACTGGTCGTGACAGGCTGAAGAAGATGATTGATATGTATTATATCTCTCGATTTAGAGGAGATAAACTTACAGATCAGGATGTGCAGAGTGTGATTAATATAGGCTGGCTGGAGTGAAAAATATAGGCTGTTCAGTGTGAATAACATGGGGCTGGTTTGACACTCCGCCTGAGGATAGTGTAAAATATAGCTTGGTTTTTAATAATAAAATCATCAGTATAGAGAGGGTATATATTATACTTTGTATATATAGACGACTCACTATACAGGGGACGGGGTCACAAATGAATACACAAAGTAAGACACAAATTAAGAAAAAGATAATAGTATGTGCCATTCTTATTGCAGTGATTGGCATAATCATTTATTCACTAATGAATCCAGTGGATATGGCAGGAATGGAGGGGTATGAGAGTAGATTTTATTCTTCTCCAATTGCGCTTCTTCCACCGCTTATCGCAATCGTTCTTGCTCTTATTACTAAAGAAGTTTATTCATCGCTTTTTCTTGGTATTATCTGTGGAGCACTCCTTTATTCAAACTTTAATATGGAATTGGCAATCAATACAATCTTCTTCAATGAAGAAGGTGGTATGCTTTACAAGGTAGCGGATACATTTAACGCAGGTATACTGGTATTCCTGGTAATGCTTGGTATTCTTGTTGCTCTTATGAATAGAGCTGGAGGATCAGCTGCATTTGGAGCGTGGGCTTCAAAGCATATTAAAACTCGTATCGGTGCACAGGTTGCCACTGTTGCTTTGGGAATACTGATCTTCGTAGATGACTATTTCAACTGCCTTACAGTAGGTAGCGTTATGAGACCAGTTACAGATACCCATAAGGTATCTCGTGCAAAACTGTCTTATATTATTGATGCTACAGCGGCTCCAGTTTGTATCATCGCACCTATTAGTTCATGGGCAGCGGCAGTAACTTCTTCAGTTCCTGAGGAAGCTGAGATAAATGGATTTAGTACATTTATTAGAACTATTCCATATAACTACTATGCACTTCTTACTATTGTGATGATGTTTATCATAATCTTCAGGAGAATTGATTATGGTCCAATGAGAAAGCATGAATTAAATGCTTATAAGGGGGACCTTTTCACAACAGGAAGCGCTGGAAAGGGTAGTGACGAGAAGTATGAGATTAGTGATAAAGGTATCGTGCTTGATCTTATACTTCCTGTAGCAGTTCTTATTATCGCTTGTATTTTCAGTATGGTTTATACAGGTGGTTTCTTTGACGGAGTTGATTTTGTAACAGCATTTGCAGATGCGGATGCATCCATGGGACTTGTAATAGGTGGATTTATAGCAATCGCATTTACATTTTTCTACTACATGATCCGTGATGTTATTTCCTTTAATGATTTTATGGAATGTGTGTCAGATGGTTTTAAGGCTATGGTTGCCCCAATCCTTATTCTTACATTTGCATGGACACTGTCAGGAATGACAAATCTTCTTGGTGCCAAGTACTATGTTGCTGATCTTGTTGCAGGCTCTGCAGCTGGACTTCAGTCAATGCTTCCAGCAGTTATATTCCTGGTAGCCCTTGGACTTGCATTTAGTACAGGAACATCATGGGGAACATTTGGTATTCTTATTCCAATCGTTATTGGAGTTTTCCCAAGTGGTGAGATGATGCTTATATCAATCTCTGCTTGTTTGGCAGGCGCTGTTTGTGGTGATCATTGTTCACCAATCTCAGATACAACAATCATGGCTTCAGCAGGAGCTGAGTGCAATCATATTAATCATGTGTCTACTCAGTTGCCATACGCACTTACCTGTGCAGGAGTTTCGGTGGTATCATATATTATTGCTGGTTTTGTTCAAAACCCAGCTATTTGTCTCGCAATCGGTGTAGTACTGATGGTTGTAACTATGTTTGTTATCGAAAAGGTAATTGGAAGAGAACCAATGGATGAAGGTGGTGTTTCAGGAGCAAAAGATTCTGTGGCAGAGTAGAGGAGAAAACTTGTCGGGAAAGCTAGTTGAGTGG
>CAMNGU010000129.1 GCA_946538525.1 uncultured Lachnospiraceae bacterium | reverse complement strand
ATTATGAATACAAATGAAACACATATTTTAAATACAGAAATTTCGAGTTTGGCACCTTTGGAAGAACCTGCTCGTCAGGAGTTCTTTATGGATAAGTGCCATGAACTTATCGAGGATTTTATCATCCGTAGAGGCAAGGCTCCATCTTTCTTCGTATCAACCTTTGGATGTCAGATGAATGCTCATGATTCAGAAAAGCTTATAGGCATTCTTGAGAAGATTGGATATACCGAAGCAGAAGATGAAAAAAGTGCAGACTTCGTTATATATAACACATGTACAGTTAGGGAAAATGCAAATCAGAAGCTATATGGACATTTAGGCTCTCTTAAGAACCGAAAACTTAAAGATTCTGATATGATGATCGGTATCTGTGGATGCATGATGCAGCAACCTGAAATCGTTGAATATATCAAAGAAAGTTACAAGTTTGTAGATGTGGTATTTGGTACATTTAACTTTTATAAACTGGCAGAACTCCTGTATAGAAGACTTTCAGGCGAGGAGAAACAGGTAGTAGAAGTACTTGCCGCTCCAGAGAAGAATGTTGAAAATCTTCCTGAGAAGAGAAAGTATAGCTTTAAATCAGGCGTAAATATCATGTATGGATGTAATAACTTCTGTACATATTGTATTGTTCCATATGTTCGTGGCCGTGAAAGAAGCAGAACTCCGGAAGATATTCTCTGTGAAGTTAACCGTCTTGTGAATGAAGGCTGTGTTGAGATTATGCTTCTGGGACAGAATGTAAATTCTTATGGAATTAATTTCCTTGAGGATAGTGAAATCATTAAGAATAATCCAGAGTATGATTTCCCTGATCTCCTTAATGATGTATGTAAGATCGAAGGGCTCAAGAGAGTTCGTTTCATGACAAGTCATCCAAAGGATTTATCAGAAAAACTGATAGATGTTATAGCTCAAAATCCAAAGATTGCTAGGCAGATACATTTACCTGTTCAGTCTGGTTCATCAAAGATTCTTAAGGCCATGAACCGAAGATATACGAAAGAGGACTATCTTGCTTTAGTTGACAGGATCAGAGCTAAACTTCCTGATGTTTCTCTTACAACGGATATTATGGTTGGATTCCCGGGTGAAACGGAAGAAGATATTCAGGATACAATCGATGTAGTAAGATATGCAAAATATGATCAGGCATTTACATTTATTTATTCAATTAGAACTGGTACACCAGCAGCTAAAATGGAACAGCTCCCTGAAGATTTTGTAAATGATAATTTCAACAAGGTTCTTGAAGTGGTCAGAGAAACTTGTGCTGAAACTTCAGCAAGATTTGTGGGCCAGACTAAGGAAGTTTTAGTTGAATCCTTGAATGACCATATGGACGGATATGTAACTGGAAGAATGGACAACAATATTTTGGTTCATTTCCCTGGTTCAGAAGAGCTTATTGGAAGTTTTGTAGATGTGGAACTTGATAAAGCCATGGGCTTTTACTATATTGGTCATGTGGTTGAGTAATATAGGAATCATAAATTGAAATAGTTAATAGAAAGTTTCAAATATCAATCATAAGTTTAATATCAAAAATAAATATACAAAAATAATTTAGACAGGATGTAAGAAGATGAATAGAAGCGATATTGATAAAAGTAAATTATCGCCAATGATGCAACATTATTTAAAAACCAAGGATGAACACCCGGATAGTATATTATTTTACCGTCTGGGTGATTTCTATGAAATGTTCTTTGAGGATGCTGTACAGGTTTCTAAGGAATTGGAGCTTACTCTTACCGGAAAAGACTGTGGCCTTGAGGAGAGAGCGCCAATGTGTGGAATTCCTTATCATGCAGCTGAGGTTTACATTGGTAAATTGATTGAAAAAGGTTTTAAGGTAGCTATCTGTGAACAGGTTCAGGACCCGAAGCTGGCTAAAGGATTGGTTGAGCGTAAGGTTATTAGAATCATTACTCCAGGAACAAATATCGGTGACAATACTCTTACTGAAGACCGCAATAATTTCATTATGTGTTTTTCGGAAATGAGTCGACCAGCCAATAAGGGTGGAAATGTATTTGGTATTGCTGTATCTGATATTTCTACTGGTGAATTCCTTTGTACAAGTGTTGATAGTATTAATAAAGTCTTTGACGAAATTATTAAATATGAGCCTACAGAAATATTATATAATGATAAAAGCGACTGGGTTAACAATAATGATTTTATGTCAACTTTTAAAGAACTTATTGCAAAACTAAGCATCACAGAGACCATTTTAAGTGGTGAAAAGTATAATCCTGATAATGCTATTTCAACCATTGAAAAACAGTTTGGTGTAAATGGTATAGAAGGACTTGGACTTAAGGATATTCCAGAAACAACCATGAGTATTGGGGCTCTTCTTAATTATCTCTTCGATACTCAGATGAGTAGTATGAACCAGATTAATAATCTGAAGCTTTACTATGCAAATGAATATATGATTCTTGATTCTGCCACAAAGAGAAATCTTGAACTTACAGAAACTATGAGGGATGGCGCTAAGAGAGGATCTCTTCTTTGGGTACTGGATAAGACTAAAACAGCCATGGGAGCTCGTATGCTTAGAAGCTTTATTGAGACTCCGCTTATGAACAAGAATCAGATTGAAATGAGACTTGATGCTATAGAGTCTCTTAATGTTAATTTCATTGATAGAGATGAGGTAAGAGAATATCTTAGCTCGATTTATGATATGGAAAGACTCATGACCAGAATTTCCATGAAGACAGCTAATCCAAGGGATTTACTTAGCTTTAAAACTTCTCTTGAATATCTGCCTGCTATAAAGAATCAGCTTAGAAACTTTAATGGCACAATTCTTGATGGAATCTACGAAGACATGGATGTTCTTTCAGATATTTATGATCTTTTAGATTCAGCCATTGATCCAGATGCACCTATTACTATTAGAGAAGGCGGGATTTTTAAGACTGGTTATAACGAAGCTATTGATAATTATAGAGATAAGAAAGTTAATTCTAAGTCGATTCTTGCAGCTCTTGAAGAAAAGGAACGCGAGAATACTGGAATTAAGAATCTGAGAATAAAGTTTAACCGTGTATTTGGTTATTTCCTTGAGGTTACTAATTCTTATAAAAATCTGGTTCCGGATTATTTTATTCGTAAGCAGACTCTTACGAATGCTGAGAGATTTACTACAGATGAGCTTTCTCGTCTCTCAAGCGAAATTCTTAGCGCAGAAGAAAATCTTTATGGCCTTGAATATGATGAATTCGTAAAGCTTAGAGATACATTATCAGAAGAAATTGTCAGAGTTCAAAAGACAGCTGAATATATTGCTCTTATTGATGTTCTTGCATCTCTTTCTTATGTAGCTCAGAGCAATAAATATGTTAGACCAGCCATAACGGATGATGGAGTTATTAATATTTCTGGCGGAAGACATCCTGTTATTGAAAAGATTATGGCGTCTGATTCATTTATACCAAATGATACATTCCTTGATACTCAAGGGAATCGTATCATGATTATTACCGGTCCTAATATGGCTGGTAAATCAACTTATATGAGACAGACTGCTCTTATCTGTCTTATGGCTCAGATAGGTTCATTTGTACCTGCAGATAGTGCAAGTATATCCATGTCTGACAGGATTTTCACTCGAGTTGGTGCCAGTGATGATCTTGCATCCGGTCAGTCAACCTTTATGGTGGAAATGAGTGAGGTGGCTAATATTCTTCGAAATGCTACCAATAATTCACTTATCATAATGGATGAGATTGGTCGTGGTACATCCACATTTGATGGTTTGGCAATCGCCTGGTCCGTTGTTGAGTATATAGCAGATAAGGATGCTCTTGGAGCGAAGACACTTTTTGCAACACATTATCATGAACTTACTGATCTGGAAGATAAGCTTTCATCAGTAAATAATTATTCTATTGCTATAAAGCATGACGGGAATAAGTTGGTTTTCCTTAGAAAGATTATTCCTGGTGGTGCTGATAGGTCTTATGGTATAGAAGTTGCTGAACTTGCTGGAGTTCCAAGCGTAGTTACAGATAGAGCTAAAGAGATAGCAGTATATCTTTCTGAAGAGGATATAACTGGAAAGGCAAGAGATATTGAGGTTGTTACAAGCCATAAGGAATCCAGAGCATCTAATTCCAAAGATGCACCAGGTCAGTTATCGCTTTTTGCTTCCCCTGAGGAAATGAATATAACCAGTGAACTGAAGAATATGGATCTTGATAATATGACTCCAGTTAAGGCTTTGCTTTATCTTCAGGAATTAAAGAATAGACTGAATTAAATCATAGATATTTAAACTTATAATAACTAAAAAAATAGTACAATAATTTAGACATGAAATTTGAATTTATTAAATACAAAAAGGACGGGACATGATAAAGGTACTTGATCAACATACAATTGATAAGATTGCAGCTGGCGAGGTTATTGAACGACCTTCTTCAGTAGTTAAGGAATTAGTTGAAAATTCAGTGGATGCTCATGCTTCTAGAATTACAGTTGAAATAACTGATGGCGGTACATCCATGATCAGAGTAACTGATAACGGTGATGGTATTGATTCTGAGGATGTCAGAAAAGCATATCTCAGTCATGCTACCAGTAAGCTGGATAATGTAGACGATCTTTTGGCTATTAATTCTCTTGGATTTAGAGGTGAAGCCTTATCTACTATAGCAGCAGTTTCAAAGGTGGAAATGATCACTAAAACCAGACAAGCATTAACTGGAATCAAGTATGAAATAGAAGGTGGAAAAGAGATTGGTTTTAGTGAGATAGGGGCTCCTGACGGAACAACTATTATCTCAAGAAATATTTTCTTTAATACACCTGCCAGACTTAAATTCCTTAAGACAAATATGACAGAAGGGTCTTATATAAATGATCTTATGGTTCATATTGCTCTTGCCAATCCTGATGTGGCAATTAAACTCATTTCAGGTGGGAAAACTATTGTTGATACTCAGGGAGACGGAAGGCTTAAGGAAACCATATATTCACTTTATGGAAAAGAAATAACTAAGGGGCTTATTGAAGTTGAATATCAGGATGAGAATATTAAAATCTCTGGATATATCGGAAAACCTTATCTTTCAAAAGGAAATAGAAGTTTTGAAAATTACTATGTAAATAAGAGATTTATAAAAAACGCTGTAGTAACTCGTGCTATTGAAGAGGCTTACAAGACTCATATTATGCAGCATAAGTTTCCTTTCACAGCGCTTTTTATAGATGTTCCTCCTTATATGGTGGATGTAAATGTACATCCTGCTAAGAGAGAATTCCGTTTTGATGATGAAAAAGGTCTATTCCATGCTGTATTCCATGCTGTTAAGGATGCACTTACAGATAAAGTAATGATTCCAGATATGGAAGCTGAATATAAGGTGGCTCCTGTGATTAAGCAGGAAACAAGTAGATTTAATAGTCCTTTTAATAAGCCTGATCCAGTAACTTCTGAATCATATTCTTTTGATGAATTTAAAAAATCAAAATCAGATACTGAATCCGAGGTACTTAGAGAAAAGATTTCATTTGGCAATTCATCTAGAATAAATACTGATAATATAGCGTCTGAAGAAGTGACTTCTATTAATTCTGATTCTGAATCAAATGTTTTGGAAGAGACGAGTTTAAAAGATAGTATTTCAACAGAGGATGTTACAGCAGAAAAATTTACAACAGAAAATTCTGCAATAAAAAATTCTACAATAAAAAATTCTGCAAAATCACTTTCTGATTTTGTGGAAGAAGAACGAACAGTGGAAAATATTTCTCATGGTTCTAAAAGTTCCGGTGCAGATACTTTCCAGAGACCATCTTCAGGTACTAACTCATTTTCAATTCTTGAGAGTCTGCTTCCAAAGGATTATATTAATAAGCTTAATAATATGGATAAAGAACAGGAAGAAGAACCAAAGACTGAAACCTTTGAACAGCTGGAAATGAGTGAAGCAAGATTCCTTTCCGAAGAAGCTAAAGGACATCATAAGATTATCGGTCAGGTATTTAAGACCTATTGGATAACTGAATATGATGGCAGCATGTATATAATGGATCAGCATGCAGCTCACGAGAAAGTAAATTATGAAACATTTCTGGCGGAGTTCAAAGAGAGAAGAATCCATTCTCAGAATCTATTTCCTCCTGAAGTTATAGCTCTTTCAAGTACTGAAAAAAATGCGGTTTTAGATAATGTCGAATATTTGAAACAGTATGGCTTTGAGATTGAAGATTTTGGTGGGAATGATATTAAACTTTCTACAATGCCAGCAAATCTCATCGGATTAAATGGAAGAGATGTATTTACAGAATTAGCATCTTATCTGGCCGATGGAATAACAGGTTCTAAAACAGATTCTAAAACAGATTCTAAAACGGATTCTAAAACAGAAGTTACAGAAGATATATTTGTAAGAAAACTTGCGACTATGGGTTGTAAAGC
>CAMNGU010000128.1 GCA_946538525.1 uncultured Lachnospiraceae bacterium | reverse complement strand
AGGTATTTATCATCCTTTCGTGGAAGAATCAGGCTGAAATATGTTATATTGTATAAGTAATGAATTCTTCGGAAAGGATATATAAATATGAGTAATATTCAGGATGATGAAAAAAGATTTCCATTATTTAACAAGGTAAGACATGACCACGATATTAGTGTATATATAGAAGAACAGAATAAATCGCTTCATGCAATGGGCTTTACTGAGCATAGCTTTGCACATATTGGAGTTGTTGCTGATAGAGCTGCATATATACTAGATACATTAGGACATGATGATCATACGATAGATCTGGCCTTAACGGCAGCCTGGATGCACGACCTTGGAAATGTGATAAATCGAGAGGACCATAGTCAGTCAGGGGCGCTTATGACATTTTATTTACTTGATAAAATGGGTGTTCCAGCGGAAGACATAGCTCCTATAATTAGAGCCATAGGTAATCATGATGAAGGAAGCGGAGTTCCTGTAAGTGATATAGCAGCTGCGCTTATTCTGGCGGATAAGTCAGATGTCAGAAGAAGCAGAGTTCAGGATGAGGATGAAAGAAATTATGATATTCATGACAGGGTTAACTATTCTGTCAAATCTTCAAAGCTTAGGATTAATCAGGATCATACAGCTATAAAGCTTAAATTAGAAATTGATACGAGATATGGAGAAATAGGTGAATATTTCGAGATTTTCATGGAACGAATGCTTCTGTGCCGTAAGGCAGCTAGTTTCTTAAATCTTGAATTTCATCTAATTATCAATGAACAGACACTTTTTTAATTATTTTGCGTGCAAAAAATCTTCTCAAAATATCTTTGAGATTAGGATGACGAATAAACCATGAAAAAACAGCCTGCCGAGAGGATATCCCAGCAGGCTGTATCTATATTATATACCTTCTCTATATTAAGTCGAGGAATAAGACTTCCTGACTAAATAGCTAATACTTTAGTCTCAACATTAATATTCAGGTGTGATTATTGATATATGGCAGTCTTCTGAACCGACTATGGTTGCGGTTTTTTCGCTTTTAACTACTCCACTACTATCTAAAGAAGATGAAGAGGACATAGTCTTTAATGGAAATAGTCCGATGGTAGCTTGACCTTGAGGATAATTAGCAGGGCTTGACTTGCTTAGATAATTCGATAGATTAGGATTAAGTTCCAATGGATCGTGTCTATTATATCCAATATTAAGTCTTCCGTTTTTACGATTCTCGATTTTGCTACCGTTATCAACTACACCATATGTGAAAGATAAATTTCCATAGTTGATAAGAGTGCTACCGCCAGTAAGTCGTATAGGTGCATTGGTCTGTGAATAAGGATTTGACTTTGTGGAAACACCAGTGGTAAATCCGTAAATGCTTCCTCCTTCCATAATGATCACATTTCCACCATTACATTCAATAGTTCCTTCGCCATCACATAACTTTGTATATGGCATGATACATCCACCATCTTTTACGATGAGAGTTCCACCGTTCTTTACGACAATTTTTCCATTGTTGATAAGCTTACAAGAAACAGAAACGGTTCCACCATCTATTGTCAGAACTTGTCCTTTAGGGAGTATAAGTCCTTCCGAGGCTGAAACTTCTGTTTCGCCATTCTCGTTTGTATCTGCTGGCATATAGGTTCCAGCAGTCATTGGGAAGAGTTTCCCCTCAGGAACAGTCTGAGTATTGATAGAAGTAAAGAGGTGTGGTGTCCCAACAAATGCGTTAAAATAGTAATCAGTTGTAGTCCTCTGTAGGCAAGCTGATTTAGAACCTTGAGGGATTATCTCAATACCTCTATCTGCATTACTTGCTTTATGATCTCTAAACATTGTGAAGAAACTATAATCTGTTGCTCCATTTATAAGATTAGCTCCAAATTTATCGTAAGCAGTAGAATTTTCATAGGAGTCGTTATAACCTACTAAAAACCAATATGTTCCCTCAAATGCAATTGGTCCGTTTTTCAAAGTGTGTTTTCCATGAACTAGATGCCAAACATCCTGAGGATATATATCATGTTTCTTTGATTCATCAAACATTTCGTAGTGGGTTGCGCACATGGTAGCTTCGGATCTACTACCACCAGGTCCGACAAGAGATCTGACATATAGATAGTAATCATCTCCGTCAGGCTGATATACTGCAGCTTCACCACCAGATAGCTCTTTGTCCGGGAATGTAATATACATCATAGTCCTCCCATTATCTGGACCCCAGTTTGCTACTTTCATCCAAGGAACTCCCATAGAAGTACCTGTTGTGAAAAATCGTTCACTATCAAAATCTTCACGAGACATTCCTTTGTATCCCCAACTGGATAGGTGCATATAATAGTTTTCCTCAGCATCGAAGTAGTAAGCAGGGGAATGGTCTTCGTTATCGTGTCTTCCGTAATAACCAAAATCTCCACCGGCTGTTGATTCAGGGTTTCCTGGAACAGCTGGGAAATCATTAGAAAAATTATTAACTTTATTAGTATATGTAGGAAGAAATACATGATTTCTATTAGAGTAGGAGGATATAAAAGCGTATCTTCCATTGTACATTTGCTTTCCAGAAATCATCATAACAGGATGATATTTATTGTCACCAAAGGCATCTTTCACCTGGTCTAATTTTTTCCATTCCCAGAATTCTACTCTGCCCAGATTTGCCTGAAGAATATTGCTGTCTGATTTCTTTTCTTCTTCATCAGGTTTTTCTTCACTTTTTTCAGTGGAACCCTCAGTGCTTTTTTCGGTGGAACCCTCGGTGCCTTTTTCAGTGGACCCTGTGCTGGCAGCCATAACTGGTGCTGTCATTGGGGCAGAAAATGAAGCAGAGAGCATCACTAAAAGCGCTGTGGCAAGAGCTTTTTTAGAATGTTTCTTGCTGAAGTTAATAAGTTCCTTTTTTATCATATCTTTCTCCTTGGGTTTTTATTCCCCAAATACTTTTTAGCTTTCTTAGATTATTCAAAGTATAGCATTGCTTGTATAACAAAAGCGCAACAAAATGATTTGAAGATCTGCTTTATTTTTCTAGGTTATTTCTGTTCTTCAACTGGTTCAAAAGTCATATGTCCATCAGTGTAAAAGGTTACCTTTTTCTTTACACTAATTCCCAGTGATGAACTAGAAAGAGTTATAATGCCTGAACCTTTTTCTTCTATTGTAGTATTTGTAGCATTTGTAGCATTTGTAGAATTAGTAGAATCAACAGAATCAGCTGATGTACTTGTTGCATCAGTTGCTGAAGAGACTTCTTTTGCTGGATCAATTATGGTTCCTGTTATTTTTTCCACTGAGTCTGTTCCAGATGCATCATCTTCAACTAATCCTGCATTATCAGTATAGGCAAGAAATGCATAACATCTTTCTGTATCTTCACTCTCATTTAGATATACCAATAATCCCTCTGAGTCTGTTTCAATATTCCAATCGCTTTTTCCTTTAACAAAGTCTATATTTCCGAATATTCCCAGTTCTTCTTCGGTCTTATAAGGAACATAATTTCCACAAAGAATTACTGGATGATCAGTATCTGCTCCTAGAACATCATTTCCTTCGATGAGAGTACCGTCATCCATAAAGTTTATTACTAGTCCATCAGGAGTTTCTGAAATATATATTGGTAAATCTATACGGGTTTTATCTACATTGATTCCTGCAGCATCAGCAGTCTTTGTAAGGCTCAAGGTTGTTATTCCTGCCTCAACAGGTGAGATGACACATTTCATCTTCTTTGTACTTGCCTTACCTTTGATTTCAGCTGTAGCATAATCTAGATCAGCAATAGTGGCGGTCCAGGTTATATCTGAATTGGATTTATCTTTTACGGTTAATATGATATTTCCATTTTTACTCTTATAAGTTACTGGAAAATCTGTATCTTTGAACAGACGGGTATACTGTTTGTAATTCACAATACCTATGATCAGTCCTGCAATAAGAACCACAAGGATGATTGCTGCTATGATTATAGTTTTCTTTTTCATTTATCATGCTCTCCAATCGGATAAGATAATTAACATTTATACATAAACCGCTAAGATATAATTATACAGTAATGGTGCGGGTTACGCAATCGAAAGCAGCCAGTGGGATGGCGCCCTCTGGCTTGCTTTCAAGTTGTTCTAATTACATCGGTTAATATAATTAGAGGGTTTAATTGTGAAGGTTATAAATGAAGTATAAAGCATAAGTAGCAACAAAAGCGCAACACACACAAATATATATTTTCTAAAAATTCGTATGACGATTTCCAACAATTATACCTGCTTAATGCAGCGCCAATCAATCTGGGTGGAGCAGACGGTGCTCCATGCAGAGCAGTGCTTATACAAGAGTAGTGCTTATACAAGAGTAGTGCTTATACAAGAGTAGTGCTTATACAAGAATAGTGCTTATAAGAGTAGAGAAAATTGCTAAGTTACTTATACATGGAATCCATAAGCTTATGCATCTTTTCCTTGTCCGCATACATATATTTATCAGCCTGATCGATATAGTCATCAATGGTTCCGTCATCTGCAGGATCGATTACAGCATATCCAACACTGGCATGAAGCATAAATGCGAGATTTAATGAATCTATTTCTTTTGACATGTCTTCTGCAATAGTTTTCATAAGATGCTCAAGGTTATCTGTTTCAGGATATGGTCCAACAGCGATAAATTCGTCTCCGCCATATCTTCCGAAAAGCCAGCCCTTTGGAGAAACCTTTAAAAATGCTTCAGCAGTAGCCTTTATGGCAAGATCACCATTTAGATGTCCGAATACATCATTGATGGTTTTCATTCTATCAATGTCAGCAAATACAAGGAGGGATTTCTCTCCCTTTTGTTTTTGGGTTGTAATATATTCATAAAGAACCTTCTCACAACCGGTTCTATTATATATTCCAGTGAGAGCGTCGGTCATATAGATTTTCTTCAGTTCATTATTGGTGCGCTGTGCAAATATATGTCTACGCATGCTAAAAAGAAGAGCGTTCATGCTCTTGATCCAACTGCTTAGCCCCATGTTATAGAGCAGATCAGGAGTATTCTTTATAGCTACATAACCGATTATATAATTCAAATGATTTAAAGGGGCAAAGATATATAGATTTGACTTACCCTCTTCGTGCTTATAATTTGGATAGAGCTCTCTTGAATCAAAATGGCCAAGAGAAATTCTCTGATTGTCCCTTAATTCATATAAAACATCCATATTGGAACTATATCCACGAATTCTCTCAGGATATTCATCGTCGCTCATGGTAAAAAACTCCTGTTCGGTGCATAGACAGTAGTTAGGACCAAATTGTGGAATGTCATTAACCTTGCTCAGCCCCTTATCAAAGAAGTCTTCTTTACGGGTAGCGTGAGTTACCGGAATCTGAATTCGTTGGAACATGATGTCGATAATACTTCTCTGTAGCTCATCAAAATGATGCCGCTTAATCTTATCGAATCGCTTATTATTTGCTTCTTCAGTAGCTTCGCATCCGCAGCTTTCAGAAGGAACAAAGTATGAATCGTATGTTTCTACGAAGTTTTCGTCGGGATGTTCCATATGATACTTTAATTTCTTGTATGCAATTTCTCCGAAATTATCCCAGCCTCTTGATACTGTGGCAAGAATAGGGAATGCGCATTGTCCGTCTTTGATCATGTCAAAACCGGTAAGGATTATATCCTTTGGAACATTTATATTATATTCATCTAGAGCGGAGTCTACTCCCAGTGCCATCTGGTCATTGGCGCATACTATGGCATCTGGTAATTCATTTTTGGCTTCTATATACTCCTTTGTTGCGACATAGGAACTATAGAAACCGAAATCCCCCTGGAATTCTGAGAAAAGCTCAAGTCCATGTTCGTGAAGCTCGTCAATAAGAGCCTGGCGTCTTTGGGAATTTTCCACATTTTCAGCGACTCCATTAACATATATTATCTTCTTAGCGTTGTGATGTTCTATGATGTGATGGGCGAGCTCGCGCATACCTTTATAATTCTCAGATTTGATGCAAGGTATATTAGGAATTTCGACTTCGAGTGAAAGCATTGGAACCCCTGCACGCTGGAAACGGGCACAAACTCGTTCCTGTTCGTCCGGGAAGTTATAGGTGTTAGTCAGCATTATAGCGCCATCGAAGTCTTCGGGATCAGGTAAATGGAATATATTGAGCTGACATTTGTTTTGGAGCTCATGATCCATGAAAGAACAGTAGGTAACGAACACAAAAATATCAACACCGTCTGCCTGTGCTTCTTTCTGTATTCCAGTGATGATCTTCTCGATAAATTCATTGCTATATCCATTTGTAAACACAGCAATTTTGTGGTTCATTTTCCGTTCCCCTGATGTAAATTAGCGCCAGAATTTAAATATCTACCTATGTACTAGTATTTTACAACTTTGCTTCATTATGTTCAATATCCTATGTGGAAAAAGACAGTGTAAATTTACATTCGGAAATTAAATGTGGGAACCCACCAAAGATA
>CAMNGU010000127.1 GCA_946538525.1 uncultured Lachnospiraceae bacterium | reverse complement strand
GCTATCTTTGGTGGGTTCCCACATTTAATTTCCGAATGTAAATTTACACTGTCAAATCCATCTCTTTTATTGACATGAATATCACTGTTTGATAAATTTACATTTATGGAAAAGAAAAAATCTACAAGGGACTATTGTCTCGAAAAACTAGAACTAAATAAGGGAAGCTTCATAAAGGGAGAAACTCTGGCCGAGGAACTGGGAGTATCTAGAAATGCTATCTGGAAAGCTATAAATGAGTTGAAAAATACCGGCTACAGCATTAAGTCTGTTAATAACAAAGGATACAGTCTTGATGATACAAATGATATCCTATCTGTAGTATCTATAAAAAACAGTATGATTAATTATCTAAAAAATACTAATTCAGATACTAAAACTAATACCAATAATAGTTCCGCAATTAAACAGGCAGAAAAAATCTGTGACAGTATCATCATCTACGATCAGCTTGCTTCAACAAATCAGACAGCCAAAATGAATTTTATAACCGGTGCTCTTGATAAGAAGATTATAATAGCAAAAAGCCAAACTTCAGGACAAGGACATAATAATAGTTCATTTGACTCGCCTAAGGGTGGAATCTACATGAGTATCATAATAGATAATCCAAACCAAAAGAAGGCTTCTTCTCACAGCACTTCTACTCTAAGCGCATCTAAAATAGGAACTATTATGCTTGAAGTAATTCAAGAACTTACAGGTAAAAAAGCAGCTATCGACGAAAAATATAACCGCATTTCAATCGGAAAGAAAAAGGTCTGCGGTATTCTCACCGAATACTTTGCAGATTTAGAGACAAACACTATAAACGGTTATGTAATTGGTATTGGTATAAAGGATATTGGAATAAAAAAGAATGAAGCAATCAGAATGATATTATGTAAACTGGCAGAGAGTCATATCATTTCTTTCTAAAATCGTAATCTGAGACTAGCTCACTTCATATACATTGATAGAATAACAATCTTTATCTTTATGAGAATGTGAACCTGTATTTATTTTCAAGAATGTCACATATATATAAAATTTCGCAGAATTGTCAACCTACACGGTTTTATAGGTTGACATTTTGTTTTATATATGATAAAAATCTTACTGGCATATTACTAAACAAGGAGACCTAATCATAATGAACACAGTATTTTTATTCGCACTTGGCTTATATCTTTTAATCTTTATACTTATCAGTATATTCGATTTAAAAAAGATTACATCATTTACTGACTACGCAGTTGCCGGTCGTATACAAGGAACATTTGCAGTTACCATGTCCCTTCTAGCTACCGTAGTAGGCGCATCCACAACCATTGGTATAACTGATACAGTATACGGAATAGGATTCCCGGGAATCTGGTGGCTGGCATTTGGCGCCATCGGTCTCATACTTCAATCAATTTTTATATCTAAAAAAGTAAGAGAAACTAAAGCAGATACGCTTCCAGATCTAGCAAGAATAACAGTTGGGAAATCCGCTGAAATGATAATTGCTCTTATAATCGTAATATCCTGGTTGGGCGTAATTGCCGGCCAGCTGGTAGCAATGAATTCACTTATCTCATTCGCTACAGGCAGAAGCGATAAATGGCTTTTCGTAATTGTTTCCATAGTTGTAATAGCTTATACAATGATTGGCGGCCAAACTTCTGTTGTTAAAACTGATAAATTACAATTTATAGTTATTGTTCTTGGCGTAATTCTTTGCTGCGGTTATCTTTACTTAGTTCGTGGAGATGACTCATCCAGCGTAGCAAATAATATTCAGCTGATAAATGAAAACTATAGACCTATGAATCTTCTAAACCAATTCTTCGTAATCGGAGGAGTTTATTTTCTTGGTCCAGATATTATATCGAGAAATTTCATTTCCAAGGATGAAACTATAGCTAAGAAATCAGCCATGATAGCAGGTATATGTCTATTTATCTTTTCCATATTTATAACACTTATAGGAATGTGGGCAAGATATAATATAACTCCTGAAGATCTTGGAGATTCAAAAACTTTAATGTATATAGCAAATATACTACCTAAATTCATTAGTGTACCTCTGATATTCGGCCTGTTATCTGCTATTCTCTCTTCAACAGATACATGTTTGATCAATGCTTCTTCTATCTTCGTAAAAGATATACTGAAGAAAGAAAGTGTAAAATATATCCGTATAACAGTAGTTGTAATCGGTTTATTTGCCACTGCTCTGGCTGTACTAGGACGCGGCGACATCATGTCTCTTCTTACAGGAGCTTACTCAATATATACACCAGGAATTATCTTCCCACTACTTATCGCAATTCTATGTCATTCCAAAAATGGAGTTAAGACAGGTATCTGGATTGCAGCAGTAATTCTCGGTGGACTCTTCGGACTTGTGGGAACATATTTCAGTAATGTACTCACGTCACTTAATCTACCAGAATTTATCTCAAGCAATCTCACACTTATTGGTATGGTAGTATCTCTAATACTATCATTACTATCAATTAAGAGAAAGAGTCAGGAGTAAAAAGAATTTAAAATAAATAAACTTTTATTAAACTCGGTTGTTAAATACTGCTCTAGCAATAGATGTATCTATCTTTTCATATGGTATCAGCATGGACTGAAAAGCATGATATAAATCTGATTTTCCCGGCCAAACCGTTTTCTTTAAAAAATTATGTTCATCCAATTGATGAAACCAGGAACCATAGGTATGGTCTATAACATATTTATCAAGATAATTCATAAATCTGGAATAATCATCTTTATATCTTTCTTCTCCTGTAGCTCTTGCAAGAACAGAGGAAGTATTGATGGCTTCAGCCAGCGTCCAGTGCATTCTGTCATGAACTACTGGATTACCATCCCAATCAGTTGTATAAACAATGCCTTCTGCTCCATCAGCACACCAGGCATCTGAGACTGCTCTATCATATAGTTTACAGGCCATCTTGATATAGTGATCACGATCCAAAATATCAGATGAAACAGCCCACTGAGTAATCAATCTAGCCCACTCTATCCCGTGCCCAGGAGTAGCACCATAAGGTTTAAATGGATCATCTGGCTTTTCAATATTCTTATCCAGATCCGGTTTCCAATCCTCAGTAAAATGTTCCGGAATCCTGAATTCATTTTCTTCAGCCCATTTAATAACTCTATCTATGATTCTGCCAGCTCTAGTGCGGTACATATCACTTAACTCAGGAACTGCATCAGCTACAGCAAGAAAAGCTTCCACCGTATGCATATTTGCATTTAAACCTCTATATAGACTAAGCTCAGTGAACTCAGTATTCCATGTATCTACTGAAAGCCCCTCTTCTTCATCCCAAAAATATTTATCATATATATTTAGGGCATCCTGAAGAAGTTCCTTTGAACCACTAACTTCCGCTAAGACACCAGAAGTTGCGGCAAGAATTACAAATGCATGTGCATAGCATTGTTTATCCGGAACAATACCCCCTTCAGCCGTAAGACCTGCATACCATCCTCCATTCTTATCATCATGGAGTTCATCTCTTAATCCCCTTATGGCAGCCTCAGCAAGTTTAGAGCTCTTCTCCTCTCCCATCATCTTCCCAATGCTATATACATGAGCCATACGACTTGTTATCCAGGTCTCTCGATTTCTTTCCTTCCAAGGTGTTCCATCATCTCCAAGATAATAACTAGAACCTCCTGGAGATGGAAACTTTCTACCAAAATCAAGTATGGAACTTGCATTTTCCCTTAAAAATGTTCTATTTTCGTCAGTATTATATATATATTTTTTTTCCATACACACCTGCTTACGCCCAATAACCTGAAGCATCGAACCAATACTCAGTACCATCTATCCAAAGATACTGATTATATGGATACCAGCCAGCAGCATCCTCATACCACCAACCATAGCTATCACTACACCAGTGCCCACCATAGTATTCTTCTACCCAGGCACCGTCAGAACCAAGCCAGCATCCATCACGATACTCACTATAATCCATATATCCACTTTCAGTAAAGTAATACCAATAGCCATCAATCTTCAGCCACTGTGATACAGGATACCATCCAGTATCTTCATACCACCAGCCCGAGCTATCACATTTCCACTTTCCACCACTATAGGCTGGATCATACTTTCCGTTTGCATCTAACCAATATCCATCACGGTAGCAATTGGTTTCTTTCTTACCCTCAGGGGTATAGTAATAATAGTCATTACCTTCCTTTACCCAATTTCCACCTGCACCTGCACCAGCACTAGCTCCAGATCCACTTCCAGATGAGCCTGATGCTTCAGCTTCATATACAGGAGTTGTATCAGCCTTTGATATAATTGATTCGTAAGGAGCTGGATCTGTATAGTTTTCTTTTAAAAAGTTTCTAACTGTAGCCTTAAACTCTTCACGAGTAACCTTTCCGTGAGGATCAAAATATTGCTCCGACTTTGTAGCTCCACCCTTACCTTCGATTATATGCCAGGTTGCTGCCCAACATACAGCTTCCCAGTGCTCATAATCAACTTCATAATAATCAAGATAATCATCACTTCTACCAAAGTCTATGGATCTCTTAAATCCATCTGTATTCTCTGCATATCTCATAAGTATATATGCCAAATCTTCTCTGGAAAGATATTTACTGGCACAGAATTTTGAATCAGCAAAATACGGATAACCCATGCAAAGAGCAAATTGTTCACCCCATTTTACTGCATTTTCATACCAGCAACCAGGTTTCACATCTGTAAATCTTGTTGATAAACCTGCTACACTTGGACTACCAGCAATTTCATAAAGAATTTCAACGGCCATTCCTCGTGTGATCAGATTGCTTCCATCCGCCACATTATCATATTTTGACTTGTCAGGAAGCACATTAGGATTACCTCCCGTTGTAATTAGTTTTGCCTTATGACGATATGAACTAATTACATTATTATCATTTCCCTCGTTATCCCAACAAAGGAAGTATAAACTGTCTCCTGAAGTTGAATCATCTCCACCAAATTTTATTGTATATGAATAGGAGTAACATGCATTTGGTTCAGATTTCTTAACTCCTTCATTATAAGTCTTTATAAGATTTGGATTATTTGCAATATTAATCTCATTAAGGTTTGGATTTATAAATGCCTGAAGAAAATGAAGCTGAGGACAATTGGAGATATCCAAACTAGTGAGTCTACAGTCACAACAATCCAGATAAACTAGTTTTGTATTGGTAGATACATTAAGAGTTTTTAACTGTTCATTCCAAGCAACACTTAGCTTAGTTAATTCCTCATTTTGAGAAACATCTACTATTGTTGCACCTGTATCTGCACAATTATATGACTGAAGCCCTTTCAAATGACTAACATCATAATTACCTAATTGATTACCCCAGATATCCAGTCTCTTCATTAGAGTATTCTGAGATAAATCAAGGGATTTTAACTTATTATTCTGTATATCCAGATGCTGTAATTTCTTATTATTCCTTAGATTAATAGATGTAAGTCCACAATCACCACAGATTAAATGTTCAAGTTCTGAATTCTGTGTCACATCTAAACCACCACCCTTATATAGTGGATTTGAATTAGTTTCAAGAAAAGCTAAATGAGGATTATTTCTAACATTTAAGCTTTCAAGATTATTGTTATAGCAATAAATCCAAACCAAATTAGGGAAACAAGATAAATCCATATTTTTAATCTTCAATGGATTATCTGAACACCAAATACCCACCAGGTTTTTATTATTCCAAATCGGCAAATCTGTAAGGTAATTCTCTTCACAATAAAGGCCTTTAAGATTCCAAAACTTTTCAACACCCTTTATAGACTCTACACCTGTACCCTCACAGTGAAGATCCTCCAGATATAATATCTCGGATTCGTCAAGATACTTATCACCATTACGATCATAAGTACGAGAAGCTAATACGCCTTGAAATATAGGATCTGGAAATATGCTGCTATCATAAATATAATACGGACCTGCATAATTATCATTAGGATCCTTTGACGCGGCACGAACATCTCCTATACTGCCAAATGGCGGTATAGTCACTCCAATCAGGAGCAACAAGCTCAAAAAGAAATATATAAAACTTTTCCTCTTCATTTAATTTTTCCTCTCTCTTTTGATTTTTAATGAATAGTGTGTGTATCCACAAAACAGGCATGGACTTTTTATGCCCATGCCTGTTCTGTAAAGATTAAATTAATAACAAATATTTATTTATTCTTAAGTATATCTCTAATTTCTGTAAGAAGCACTTCTTCTTTAGATGGTTCTGGTTCAGCCTCTGGCTCTTCTTCCTTCTTCTTACCAATTGACATCATCTTATTAACTGCTTTAAGTAAGCAGAACAAAATGAGTGCAATGATAAGGAAGTTTATTATAGCAGAGATGAATGCGCCATATGTAAATGCAACTCCATTAATTACAAACTGTCCACCAACAGCAACTCCATCCTCACCTGAACCACCAGTGATAGCAGCAATAAGAGGAGTAATAAAGCTATCAGTTAAAGCTGTTACAATGTTACCGAATGCAGCACCGATGATAACACCGATTGCCATATCCATTACATTACCTTTAAGTGCAAACTCTTTAAATTCTTCAAGAAACTTCTTCATTAGAAACCCTTCCCTTCTAAAATATATTTGTTGTGATCATCAAAAATGTGCCAAATAAATGATAAATCAATTCATGTCAAAATATTGACAAGAAAACAACAAAGTTATTATAGCAACATAGCCTTTAAAAAGCAATAAGAAGAACATCAAATGACAGTGTAAATTTACATTCGGAAATTAAATGTGGGAATCCACCAAAGATAGCT
>CAMNGU010000126.1 GCA_946538525.1 uncultured Lachnospiraceae bacterium | reverse complement strand
TGTTCCCTTCTATATTTCTTTTATTTAATTTTCCGAATAAAACTTTACGCTAGCGATGGATTTAAGGTGATTAATAGGTGGGATTTGTAGGATTTTCGTGCTTATGGTATTATGTTAAACGACTAAGGTTTTATATTGAAAAATGATTCTAGGAGGAATTCCATGAATATAGTTGAGATGAAGAATGTCACAAAGATTTACGGAGAGAAGGAGAACCAGGTACTGGCACTTCATAATGTAAGTCTTAATATAGAAAAAGGAAGTGTGGTTTCTATAGTTGGTGCTTCAGGAAGTGGAAAGTCCACATTATTGAATATTATGGGTGGAGTTGATACTCCTACTGATGGAAGTATATATGTGGATGGAAAGGATATTACAAAATATAACGATGATGAGCTCAGTATATTTCGTAGAAGAAAGGTAGGTTTTATCTTTCAGGCATATCATCTTATTCCTGTGCTTACTGTTGAAGAGAATATAAAGATGCCGGTTCTTCTGGATCATAAAAAGCCAGACAGGGAGTATATTGATCATATTATCGACCTTCTTGGGCTTTCTGAGAGAAGAAGACATCTTCCTAATCAGCTTTCCGGTGGTCAGCAGCAGAGAACAGCTATAGCCAGAGCATTAGCTAATAATCCGGCTCTTGTTCTTGCTGATGAGCCTACAGGCGCTCTTGATTCTAAGAATGGAGAAGAGGTTATGGATCTTCTTATGAAGTCGGTTGAAGATATTGGTCAGACTCTGGTTATCATCACACATAATGATGAACTGGCAAAGCGGGCAGACAGAATCATTACCATCAAAGATGGAGAGATTGCTTGAGACGCATTTTCATTTTCTCATTAACTTTTCATAAGAATGTACTCAAGAAGGTATTTCGATAAACTACAGTTAAACTATAGTTAGACTACAATAAAACGATAATAAAATTTACAAATAAATTACAAATAAATTATAAATAAATTATATATAAATTATAATGGAAGATTTTAGAGAACTAGGCAACAGATATTTAAAACAGAATAGAAAAAGATCCTTCATCACTGTGCTTGGTTGCATGATTGTGGCAATGCTTCTTTTTGTTTTCCTTAATGTCATGAGTAATTGGGTTGATAGTGAGAGGGCGGCGGTTAGGAAGACAGATGACTTTGAGATTTTAATTCTTACAGATGATAAGGATAAGATAGAATCCATCGTAAATGAGCCTTTTGTTCGTTCGGCATATATGGGTAAAGCATATTCCTGGACTCCGGCTGAATATGTAGAGGATCCTATGAATCCGGGGGCGGAAGAAGAATATATATTATATTCAAATGCTCTTCATATAAATGTTAAAGAGGTGCTTTTGGTTAAGTACTACAATAAATATATTCAGAAGACTTATGATGTTTATACTGAACTAAATAATGATGTTCTATGGACATATATGATGGATGAAAGTGGGGCTGGAGGAATATTTCTCCTTGGAGGACTATTTGTGGCATACATTTTTTCAATCATAGGAGTAGGAATTGTCAGAAATAGTGTGCAACTTTCGGCCTTAGAAAGAATAAAGGATTATGGAAATCTTAGGTGTATTGGTGCTACTAAGAAACAGATTAGAGCTATAGTTTTAAGAGAATCCTTTGTGCTTGAAACAATAGGAATAGCCGGTGGCGTGTTCTTGGGATATTTGATAAGTATACCAATCTGTAAGTCGAGAGAACTGCCGGCTGATTTTCATTTTATTCCTATATTCCTGCTTGTTGCGGCATTCTATATGGATATGTTTTTTGCTATAGGTGATGCTATTAAACCTGTACTTAAGGTTAATCCTATAGAGGCGGTTAAAGGAAATTACCGCATTAAGATCAAGAAGAATAGAGTTCGAAATAGTGGCATATGGAAACTACTCTTTGGAATCGAAGGAGATTATGCTTATAAGAATATAAAGCGTAACAATGGCAGGTTTATAAAAACTGTGCTAGCGATGGCATTTGGTCTTGGTACTGTTGTTGTTATTGGCGGAATCCTGGGAGTTCTGATGATGTTCCTTAAGGATAGTTCCAAGAACTACGGTTATTATCAGCAGTATATTCAAGCCCATACCATGAATGTTGATACAGCTGATGAGAGGAAGTCGCAGCTTTATTCAGCTGATGCACTTAAGAAGATTAGCAAAGCGAAAGGAATTGATGCCATCAAATATTCCTACAGGGATACGGTTTTCGTGACAGAAAATGAGTGGCTTTATTCT
Source organism: uncultured Lachnospiraceae bacterium (assembly GCA_946538525.1). Taxonomy (GTDB): domain Bacteria; phylum Bacillota; class Clostridia; order Lachnospirales; family Lachnospiraceae; genus Eubacterium_Q. The sequence continues at coordinate 4,569 of CAMNGU010000126.1, read as the reverse complement.
CATTTGAATGAGGATTATAAGATTAAGGCTATGGAGTCCTTGGTATATGATGCATTTGGAACTCCGCCGGCTGAAGAAAAAGAGGCCTATGACAGCTTTGTTGAGGAACTGGAAAAGAATAATGAGGTTATGAAAAAATACAGAGATAGCGGAGAAGGTCTGGTTGACTACGCTGCTCTGGAAGTGATAGATGAAAATTCTGAATATAGTAGAGATGCATCTAAGAATGTATATAAAATTTCATATGGTAAATCTCTTTATAGAACCAGTCTGGATATAGCTGGTTATGATGATGAGGATTATGCAAGATGTGCGGATTATCTGGTTGATGGAACCATGAATCTTTCGCCAAATGGCATTCTTCTTGTTAATCAAAATGAAATATATACAAAATATGAGTATAACGAAAATGCTAATGGCGATTATGTTAGAACAATCCCACAGAAGGATGAATATACATTTACTGATCTTAAGGTGGGAGATGAAATCACCATAGTTGATCCTGGAGAACTGAAAAAGCTCATTCAGGAGGAGCTGAAAAAGGCTGCCGAATATGATGAGTCCATGGCTCAAAAGGAAAAAGAGTGGGATAAACTACATGGTGATGAGGTTGATGAGAATGGAGAGGAAAAGATCAATCCTTATACTGTATACTCTAATATAAAGGATAATCAAATCAAACAAAACTGGATTATAGAGTCTGCCAGACAGAAACTGGTGGAAGAAGGGAAGTATAAAACTTATGTCATTGAGGGCATAATTAAGGATGAGCCAAATCACAGCTTCAAAGCACCAACCATTATAGTTCCACTGGATAAATACTATGAAATGACATCTCAAACCTCCAGTGATTATACTGGAATGATGTTCCATATAAGTAACATTTTCAGCAGTGACCTGAATAAGCAGGAATTCATAAATGCTATTCATGATCCGTTCCAGGAAGATGCGGAAGGCTTTTTCTATAGTGAGGCTGAGATATCTGAATTTACAAATCTGGCCACATCTATAGTTGAGGGAATAAAACAGTTTTTGGCTATTGGTGTCGTTATACTGATTGTCGTTTTGGTAAGTGCATTTAATACCATGAATACAGCAATCAGTAACATACAGCTGAGGCGAAATGAGTTTGCTCAGCTTAGGGCATTGGGCATGACCAAGAATGGTCTTATGAAGGCGGTTGTGCTGGAAGGTGGAATTGCCTGGTTTTGTTCTTCTATTGTCGGACTGGTGGTTGGACTTGTGATTGAGTACTTTATCCATTATCAGGTTTTTGTTCTGATCATCAATTCAGATATGTATATTGCATGGATACCAATACTAATTGCAATCCTGCTGGAATTCATTGTTCTATGCGGAACCAATATAGTATGTATCAGAGGAATGAATCTGAATGTGGCAAATGAGCTCACAAGATCAGGTGAGTAAATATATAAATAATAAATTATAAATGTCGTTCTGACCTATGCGAAGAATCTTAAAAAGGAGACATGAAATGAAAAGGATAAATAACAGATTCCTTAATAAATCAGTATCAATCTTAGTCAGCCTTATGCTGCTTATTACATTAGTGGTGCCGCTAATAGTATCAATAGATTCCCAGGCAATGACTCCAAGGGTTATGCTATCGGAGTATTCACTCAGTGCTGACGAGATTTACCCAGGAGACTCATTTACCATTAATTTCAAGCTGAAGAATACATCCAAGAATCAGATCATGAATTTGAAATGTACCGTCAGCTCAGATAATGGTGAGTTTATTCCGGTAGATAGTACCGGCTCTATTTATGTGGCAGAGATTAAGGGTGAAGAGGAAGTGGAGCTTTCCATGGACCTCACTGCCATCAAGAAGCTATCTGAGAAATCCTATAAGCTTACTATTAAGACTGAGTATGAGGATTGGAATGGCAAGTATAATGCTTCAGATGTGATCTATATTCCGGTTAAGCTTAAGACAGAGGTGCTTATTTCCGAGACCTATATTGCTGAAGAAGAGATTAGACTTGGAGATAATATCGAGATCGTTTCAACCATCAATAACATCGGTGGAGCTGATATCTATAAGGTTCAGGCGAAATGCTCAGGTGATAATATTGCTGACGCTAACTGCTATGTGGGAAATATTGCTTCTGGAAAACAGGGGAATATTGATATCATCACAAAGGCTACAGCAGTATCTACTAAAAGTACTTATGATAATCTTATCGATATTACATATGAAGATATTGATGGAAATGAATATAAGGAGAGAGTATATCTCGGTAATGAAGGAAGAATTGAAGTCCTTGAACAGGATTATTCAGATATCATTAAGGTTAAGGAAGATACAAGTACAGGCATGACTAATAACTTTAAGCTTCTTATAGTTCTTGGCTGTGTAGTTGTTTTAGTTCTGTTTTTCGTTATTAAGAGATTCATTAAGCGCCGTAGATTAGAGAAAGAGTTTGACTAAGAGAGTTTTATTAGGAGAAAGAATTTGATTAAGAACCTAATACTTGATCATTTGGAGATGAAATGGGATATATTATAAGATTAAGTTTTGCTAATTTAAGACTCCGTAAGCTCAGGACAGCTCTAACTATCGTCGGTATCATGATAGGAATCATGTCCATTGTTACCATGCTCACTGCGGGAATGGGAGCAAGGGATGCAATGGTAGATGAAGTGGAGAAAGTGGGCAATACCAGAGAGATTGTGGTCTATTCCATAAATACCTCTCGAAAGGACCTGCTTCTGACTGATTCTGTGGTATCAAAGTTTGAAAAGCTGGATGATGTGGTTGGTGTATATCCGGTACTTGAAGCAAATGGTACTGAGAAGATGGAAAACTATACCGGCTACAGTGCTCTGGTGGGAGTTCCAATAGAATATATGGAAACCCTTAACATAGAGGATGGTGTTATACCAGAGTCAAATGGTTCCAGACCAAAGCTTCTTGTGGGTAAAGGGATAAAGGATAACCTCTTTAATTCCAAGACCTATACACTTTATTCAGATTCTACCAAGGGAGATGAATCTCTAGTAGGTAATAGATTTGATTTTGAGCTTCAGGAAATAATGAAGACTCCTAAGGGTGAAGAGAAATCTGATGAAAGCTCTTCTGATAGTGATTCAGAAGATAGTTCGGAGGACAGCTCTGATAATGGTTCAGAAGACAGCGAAAATGCTTCATCCACCGATGCTGAGAAGAAGGAAAGCGCTACTAAGAATAAAACAGAGGATGAAGAGGCGGATGAGAAAGAAGCTGAAGAAGAACCGGATCCTGTAGTGGTTAAGCTGAATATAGTTGGCGAAACAGATAATGAATATGATTATAATATTTATACAGATATAGATACACTTAAAATGTTTCTTAAGAGACAGCAGCAGGATAGGAAGATTCCTGGACAGCCTCTGGATAAATACGGGAATCCATATAGCTTCTGGTCTTATAGTAGGATAATAGTCAGAGCTGACAGTGTTGAGGATGTGGAGCATTTATCTAAGGTTATTAAGGATATGGGATATCAGGTTCAAAATAATCTGGAGACGCTCAATTCGGTGAATCGTACTATCAATATTGTTCAGCTGGTTCTTGGTGCGCTGGGAGCTATTGCTGGTATAGTTGCGATTATTGGAATCGTCAATACAATGATGACAGCGGTTTATGACCGTATCAGAGAGATTGGACTTCTTAAGATGCTGGGAGCGGATAATGATGATATCAGCTTTATGTTTCTGTTTGAATCAGCCCTTCTGGGTGGAATAGGAGGAGCTTTAGGAATAGGTATGTCCTTCCTGATAGACTTATTCCTGAATAAAAAACTGGTTCAAATGATGGAGATGCCTGAAGGTACCTGGATCATGAGCACCCCACTGTGGTTAATGGTACTGGCGTTAGTTCTTTCTATAGTAGTATCAATTCTTGCAGGAGCATTTCCAGCCAGATGGGCTTCAAAGATTAAACCTTTGGAAGCAATATCAAGTTAGTGGGTGTGTTTCACGGTAACTCGAAACATACTCTTAAGATTATTTCACAAAAAAACGGTTGCATTATGTAAATTCTTATGATATTATCACTTGGTATGATTTTTAGGAGGATAAATTCATGAAAATTGCACTTACAATTGTGTTTATTATAATAGCAATAGCACTTGCCATTCTGGTACTTAGCCAGGAGGGAAAGGATAACGGATTTACAGGTTCATTTACAGGATCAGTTGATACTTACTGGTCAAAGAACAAGAAGCATTCAAAGGAAGCAAGAATTCAGAAGGCTACAGCAATACTTGGAGCTTTATTTATCATCATCGCTGCAATTCTTAGTTCTAAGTGGATGTAAGCTTTTAGCGCGATAAAAGTTATCTAAATAATAAGAGATTAAGGTGCTTATTTTCGTAATAGGCACCTATTTTTTTGCAAAAATAATGTGCAAAAATATATATCTTCTTGTGATATAATTGGAGTTGTAGAGATAAAGTAGAGAAAGATAAATAGACAGAGATAATATAGTAAGAATAGCTAGAAAGAAGAAAAAATATGGAATATAACAATAATATAATTGAATATACAGATGAAGAGCTGGAGCTC
>CAMNGU010000125.1 GCA_946538525.1 uncultured Lachnospiraceae bacterium | reverse complement strand
TCACCATATCCAGGAGCCTTAACAGCTACTACATTAAATGTACCACGAAGCTTATTTACAATAAGAGTTGTAAGTGCTTCACCTTCAACATCCTCAGCAATAATAAGAAGTGATGAACCAGTCTTAACCATCTCTTCAAGAAGCGGAAGGATATCCTGAATGTTTGAAATCTTCTTATCTGTAATAAGAATATATGGGTTATCAAGCTCTGCAACCATCTTCTCCATATCTGTTGACATGTAAGCTGATACATATCCTCTATCAAACTCCATTCCTTCAACCAGGTCAAGTTCTGTTTCCATTGTCTTTGATTCTTCAATAGTGATAACACCATCTTTAGAAACCTTTTCCATAGCATCAGCTACGAGTGCGCCAACTTCCTCATCACCAGCTGAGATTGCAGCAACCTTAGCAATCTGATCCTTGCCAGTAACTTTCTTAGACATCTTATTGATAGCAGCAACTGCTTCATCAGCAGCTTTCTTCATACCCTTACGAAGAACGATTGGATTAGCACCAGCTGCAAGGTTCTTCATACCTTCGTTGATCATAGCCTGAGCAAGAACTGTAGCTGTTGTAGTACCATCACCAGCAACATCATTTGTCTTTGTTGCTACTTCTTTAACTACTGCAGCACCCATATTCTCAAATGCATCTTCAAGCTCAATTTCCTTAGCAATTGTTACACCATCGTTTGTAATGAGTGGTGAACCATATGATTTTGAAAGAACTACATTACGACCCTTAGGTCCAAGTGTTACTCTAACTGTATCAGCAAGCTGATTTACTCCAGACTCAAGTGCTTTTCTAGCTTCAGCACCATACTTGATTTCCTTTGCCATTTTATTTTCACCTCTGTAATAATTTATTTTTTTCGACTAGTTATAATTAATCACTTTTATTCTACTACCGCAAGAATGCTGTCCTGAGAAACAATTGTATATTCCTCATCGCCCATCTTTACAGTTGAACCAGCATACTGCTGGAAGATAACCTTCTGTCCAACCTTTACATTCATAGGTATTTTTTTACCATTCTCGTCATCTTTTCCAGGACCAACAGCAACTACTTCTGAATACTGTGGCTTCTCCTGTGAATTCCCAGTAAGAATTATTCCTGATGAAGTCTTTTCTTCTACTTCAGCAGCCTTAAGAACAACTCTGTCACCTAATGGTTTAATCTTCATTTTCTATTTCCTCCTAATTATTTTACAATTTTTGGTTTTTAGCACTCATTTAACTAGAGTGCTAACACAATTTATATTGTACTACATAATATGTAAAAATCAACCCTTTAATTAAAAAAAATCTATTATTTTCCGGTCCAGTAACCCTGAGAGTCAAAATAGTATCTAACACCATCAATTTCAACATAGGATGTAACATATTTTCCGTTATCCGCCATATAGTACCAGCCTTTTGAATCCTGATACCAGGCTCCAGAATGGCCTATACCATTTTCATCAAGATACCAGCCATCAACCCATTGATCGGTCACCATCATTTTAAGGCCCTGAGATTCCGCACTCCAATAATACCAATTTCCATCTGCCTGTGCCCATCCAGTACAAGGAATACCATCAGACGAGTCAATATACCACCACTCAGAAACCCATTTTTCATCTGCGGAATATGAATAGCCTATATCATACCAAGTGTTCGCATCCCCCAGATAGCCGTTTTCATCAAAAAGATACCAAACACCATCAATCATGACTACTTCACTTTTCAAATAGTCACCTATCTCATTTTGATAATACCAGCCATTGGAATCCAGATGCCATGAATAGCATCCTGAATAAAGATCATCATACATTCCATTTGGATATCCATCTTTGAAATTATCCAAGCAGGCATATCCATCCGAATCAAAATACCACCAATGAATATCTTTCACATTGTACCAGCCACTGGCAAGATTAACGCCTGTAGAAACATATTTCAATTTATGTGTTTTACGGTCATATTTATAACCATAATCCGTAACATTAATATTTGTTGGATTGCATTTATAATACTTTTCTTTTTCCTTAGATGAATATCCTTGCCAATAATATTCACCTTTAGAATCTACCTGAAGAAGCTGAGTTCCAAAATCCACTAGATACCAGCCATCCGAAAGATATTCTCCAGTCCTTTTATTCTCAACCCACTTCTTATCATCATCACTGATTAATTGCCAATCAGAATCATCTGTGATAGTAATACTGTATGAATCCGCTTCAGTATCAATATCCATAACAGGCGATATGGATAAGGAAGCCGCCATACCAAAAGCAAGTAAACAACCAATTATAGATTTAGCATTCATAAATACAACCCCCTGGAATGTAAAATCAATTAAATACACTTATAAATTTAGAATTTTATTTAGAACCAATTTTATGTTTTTGACCATACATAAACAGATACTGCTGAGCATATCCAGCAACATCTCCGAATTTATCCATAGCAAAAGCTTCTATTTCTGATTTAGGTGTATCCCCATCAAAATACAGATATTCGCAAATCCTCTTCATCCATACATCCACAGGAAAGCTTTCAGTTCTACCAAGACCAAAAAGAAGCACACAATTCGCAACCTTCTCTCCAACTCCATGAATAGTCATAAGCTTCTGTCTTGCTTCATCTTTCTCAAGACGAAGAAGAATATCCTCAGAAATCTCACCATTATAAACCTTTTCAGCCGCATCCTTGATATATGGAGCCCTGAAGCCACATTTAGATGCTCTTATCTCATCCTCTGTAGCTGCATGAAGCTGTTCCACCGTAGGGAAGAAAGCATCAAATTCAGAACTAAATCTATTGATCATGGTTACATCAAATTTCGTTCCAATATCAGAAGAAAGATTATTAACAACCTGTTTAATCTGAGAAATTTGTTTATTCTGAGAAATGATAAACGAGATCAAAGTTTCAAAGAAATCCTGATTAAGAATACGAATACCATTATGTTCTTCAATTATCTCTTCAAGTCTTGGATCCGCAGCAACTATCTTTGCTTTAATCTTTGAATAATCCCTATCCAGATCAAAATACTCTCTCCAGATAGTCTGAAACTCCCATTCCTCAGTATCTTCAAAGATAAGCCTTACACCATCAGTATCAGGTTCTTCTTTGACATGAAGAACCCTATCCCTAAATACAATATCGTACTCATATTCATCAGGATTGATACCATTATCGGTTCTCTGGAAATGAAAACACTGCCCACATTCCAGAACATCATATAGATGAAAATCTTTTAAATTTTCAAGCACATAATTCTTGTTTAACATTTATTACAGCAATCTCCAGAAAATCTTATGAAGGTTTGTAGGAGCTCTTAAGTCCTACAACTCTGTTAAATACCTTATGTTCATCTGTTGTATCTTTCGAATCAACGCAGAAATATCCATTACGGATAAACTGAACATGATCCCCCGGCTTCAATTCACCAGAAGCCTTTTCAAGTTTAGCATGTTCAATAATCTCGAGCGAATTAGGATTAAAGTTAAGTGTACCATCTTCATTCAGCTTACCCTTTTCCTCGTCAATAAGGTTCTCATAAAGACGAACTTCTGCATCAAGAGCATCAGCTGCATTTACCCAATGAATAGTGCCTTTTACTTTTCTTCCTTCAAAACCACTACCTGAACGAGTCTCAGGATCATAAGTTGCATGAACAACAGTAATATTTCCATCTTCATCTTTCTCAAATCCAACACACTTTACAAAGTATGCCCCCTTAAGACGAACTTCATTTCCAGGGAAAAGACGGAAATATTTCTTAGGTGGTTCTTCCATAAAGTCATCCTGTTCAATATAAAGCTCTCTAGAAAAGCTTATCTTTCTAGTACCGGCATTTTCATTATCCTGATTATTCTCAATATCAAAATACTCTGTCTCGCCTTCAGGATAATTATCAATCACAAGTTTCAATGGTTTAAGAACGCCCATGTATCTTGGAGCAACCGGCTTAAGATCCTCTCTAATACAATACTCAAGCATAGCATAGTCACAAGAACTCTGTGACTTTGATACACCTGCCAGTTCCATAAAAGTCTTTAGGGATGAAGGTGTAAATCCACGACGACGAAGAGCTGCCAGAGATACAAGTCTTGGATCATCCCATCCATCAACCACACCATCTTCAACAAGCTTTTTGATATATCTCTTACCAGTTACCACATTTGTGAGATAAAGCTTTGAGAATTCAATCTGTTTTGGTGGATTTGGATACTCAAGCTCTTCAACCACCCAGTTATATAAAGGTCTATGATCCTCAAATTCAAGAGTACAAATAGAATGAGTTACACCCTCAATCGCATCTTCAATAGGATGTGCAAAGTCATACATAGGATAAATGCACCATTTATCACCAGTATTATGATGTGTCATTCTTGCTATACGATAGATTACAGGATCTCTCATATTGATATTAGGTGATGCCATATCTATCTTTGCACGAAGTACCTTGCTTCCATCTTCAAACTTTCCAGCCTTCATATCTTCAAAAAGCTGAAGGTTTTCCTCTATAGAACGATCTCTGTATGGACTATTCTTTCCAGGTTCAGTAAGAGTTCCTCTATATTCTCTAATCTCTTCAGCAGAAAGGTCACAGACAAATGCTTTTCCTTTCTTTATAAGTTTAACAGCAGCTTCATACATCTGATCAAAATAATTAGATGCATAGAGAACCTCACCACGGAAATCAGCTCCAAGCCACTCAACATCTTTAATGATAGAATCTACGAACTCTTCTTTTTCCTTTGTTGGATTAGTATCATCAAATCTAAGGTTAAACTGACCATTATATTCACGTGCAAGTCCATAGTTAAGAAGTATAGATTTTGCATGTCCAATATGGAGATAACCATTTGGCTCTGGTGGAAATCTGGTCACTATCTTAGTATATTTTCCTTCTTCTAAGTCCTTATCGATTATATTCTCGATAAAATTCTTAGAAACAACTTCTTCTGACATTTATTCATCCTCCTCATCGTCCATTCCAGGTAGTGCCACTTTTTGTGGTGCCTTTTGTGCAGCCTTACGCTGTTGCATTTCAGCATCTCTGGATTTGGTTTTTTGCTGTTCTTGTTGCTGTTCTTCTTGCTGATTTTCTTGTTCTTCTTGTTGCCTTTGAGATTCTTTTTCCAATAATTTTTTCTTGTTCTTCTTTCGATTCTTCTTCAAGTTTTTAGTACTCTTCTTATCTTTAGAATTTTCATTTACCGAAGTGGTTGACACTAAAGAACTATTCATATCGGAAGTAAGGACCTCCGTCTCTGCCTCAGAAAAATCCTTAGGGATAGAATCATTCACCACATTATTAGAAACATCCGGAACATTTATAAATCCCACAGGTTCAGGTTCAATATAAACATTTTCTCCTTGTGGAGCTTCTGCTGCTGAAACAACATCAAATGCAGAATCCATTCCAAATGGCCTTTCTTTCATAGCCTGTTCTATCTTTGAATCTGCATCTTCTGCAGGCGGAACATTTACCCCTGCATTATTATCTTCTGCCTCAACCAGTAAAATCTCGCCTGTATCTTCATTTAACGAGTAAGAATTATTCTTTCCTGACTTAGTGAAGATATCATCTTTTAGATTCATCTGATTGGTTTGAGTATTTATCTGTATTTCTTCTTGAGCCTTATTCTTAGCATCAGATTTAGCCCTATAAACAACATCGTCATCATCATCTTCATCATCATCTTCATCACCATAAAGCTGATTAGTAAGAATACCATTTCTAACCACTAAAATGATAACAACAACACACATTACGATAAAAAGAACAACCATTGTATATAGAAGCTTACGAAGTGTATCCTTTGAAAGCATCCCATCATCCTCTTCAACTTTCTCAGTTTCAGGAATAAGTGGTGTCGCATATTTAGTTTCTTTATTAGATTCATTAGATTCACTTTGGGAATATTTCGCTGTTTCCTCATCTCTAATCGCAGCAGCATTATTGGCTGTAGCATAATCGATCATCTGCTTGACTGCATCATATCTCATAATGCTTCCATCTTCTGTATCGTAGTAGAAGAAACCAGAATAACCTGAAGCATTAAGTCCATAGATAAGATATAAACCATTATCAGATTTTTCCTTATATGCTGTAATCTGACTGCCATTAAGAGTCAGATTAGTCTCCTCAAGATCATCATTCAGCGAAACATCATCCGGTTTATTGATAAATACATACTTTATTCCATCAAGGGAATATTCTACAAATGGAGAAAAACTTTCATCCTCTTCATTAAATACAAACCACTTTTGTTCCCACTGAGAATTTTGCAAACAAACAACCTTAATATTCTGATTAGGCGCTTGATATGCATATATATCTTTATCCTTATAGGTAACATATGAAAGCTCATAGCCTTCTGGTGCAGCAGGAAGATATCGATCATTTACAAGTGTATAGACCTCATTTCCAATCTTTATAGAATCATCCTCTGCCTTGACCTCCCCGACTGTGATATTACCACCGGCATGTACAACAGAAAGTTGCTGTTTCTCAAGACTATAAATCTTGTAACCGCTAGTTTGAAGCTTTCCCGTTCCTTCAGCAATTGCAGTGAAATTAAAACTATAAGAATTGTTTCCGGTTCCAATTATCTCTATTGTACCAGTGTTTTCACCGCCATCATATTGGAGAATACTAGTCGGATACTCCAAGAAAATATCATATTCTCCAAGATACTCCGCATTAATAGTAACAGTTGCTGTTACCGCGTCTCCAACTCCCACATCTGTAGGCCATAAAGCAAGGGTTATAGATACATCTTCGGCATAAGAATCTATCTTTGTCCCGAACACACCAACAATAAAGCTTAGAACCAAGCAAAATGAGATTAATATAGATATTATTTTTTTATTTCTAGTATTGTACATCAGTAATTTTCCCTTATATAGATTAACCTTTAAGTTCCACCACTCCATTTAGGATGACTTGGTAATAATTCGCATGCCTTTATAAGACACAAAAAGCTCCAGACAGATGACTGCTGGAGCTTTAAAAAGCTAATAACGGGAATCGAACCCGTGACCTCAACATTACCGATGTTGCGCTCTACC
>CAMNGU010000124.1 GCA_946538525.1 uncultured Lachnospiraceae bacterium | reverse complement strand
GTATTAATTTTTCAATTTTTATAAATTTAGCCTTGACTTTTTATTTGCAGGCTATAAAGGAACAAATGATAAAAAAAGCAGCAGAGACTAACCCTGCTGCATAAAATACAAAATGGAAATGTCCTCATTACAAGAACGACACGATCATATATACCAGCCATGACACCAGCCATGCAACTGCACACTGGAGTATCACCATGATCAGGGCATGTTTTCCGCCAAGCTCTCTCTTTACTGATGCCACTGCTGCAACACATGGTGTATAAAGCAGGCAGAACACAAGAAGTGACATTGCTGCTGCCGGCGCGATAAGACCGGTGATATTACCTTCTGTAAGTATGGTGAGTGTTGATACCACACTCTCCTTTGCCATAAAGCCTGTAATCAGGGCTGTCACTACTCTCCAGTCACCGAAACCGAGAGGTGCAAAGACAGGTGCGATGAAGCCTGCTACCTTAGCAAGTATACTTTCTGAAGGATCTGACACAAGTCCTAAATGCAGGTTAAAGGTCTGAAGGAACCATATTACTATGGTTGCCACAAATATTATGGTAAAAGCCTTTACAATAAAGTCCTTTGCTTTCTCCCACATCAGCTGTGCCACATTTCGAGCTCCTGGCATACGGTAGTTTGGAAGCTCCATTACGAAAGGAACAGCCTCACCCTTAAAAACAAAATGCTTTGATACAAGGGCTGTAATAATACCCACAATAATTCCCAATAGATATAGCGCCATGATAACCAGCGCTCCCTTTCCAGGGAAAAATGCTGCCACAAGGAATCCATAGATTGGATACTTTGCAGTACAACTCATAAATGGAATCAACATGATGGTCAGTTTTCTGTCTCGCTCTGATGGCATGGTACGGCTGGACATAACTCCCGGAACCGAGCATCCGAAGCCGATGAGCATTGGTACAATACTTCTTCCTGAAAGTCCCAGTTTTCTGAGAGGTCTATCCATAACGAAGGCAACCCTGGCCATATAACCCGTATCTTCTAACAGAGATAGGAAGAAGAACAGGAGTATTATGATCGGCAGAAAGCTCAGCACGCTTCCCACACCACTAAATACTCCGTCAATGATCAGAGAATGTATGACATCATTTACCTTCCAAGCGGTAAGTGCCTCATCCATCTTATCTGTCCCAAATTCAATTACCGACTCCAGCAGTCCCTGTAACCAGGCTCCAAGACTATTGAAAGTGAGAAATGCAATCAAGCCCATTATTACAATAAAACTAGGAATAGCTGTGAACTTGCCTGTAAGGATCTTATCTATCTTTTCACTTCGTTCCCTCTCCTTACTCTCCGCAGGTTTAACAACAGTCTCCTTAACCAGCTTATTAATAAAGGAGAATCTCATATCCGCTATCGCCGCGGATCTGTCCAGACCTCGCTCCTCCTCCATCTGAACTATGATATGCTCCACCATCTCTTTCTCATTTTCAGAAAGCTGAAGTGCATTAATAACTCGAGGATCCCCCTCGATAACTTTATTCGCCGCAAATCTTACAGGTATCTCCGCTCTCACAGCATGATCCTCAATAAGATGCATGATACCGTGAAGACATCTATGTACCGCTCCACCATGATCCGATTCATCACAGAAGTCCTTCTTACCAGGACTCTCCTGATACTTAGCTACATGAAGAGCATGACTTACAAGCTCGTCTACACCTTCATTCTTAGCAGCCGATATAGGTACTACAGGAATTCCCAGCAGAGCCTCCATAGCATTGATATTTATAGAACCTCCGTTACCTCTCACCTCATCCATCATGTTAAGAGCAAGTACCATCGGAACATCCAGTTCAATAAGCTGCATAGTAAGATACAGATTTCTCTCTATATTCATGGCATCCACGATATTAATGATGCCCTTTGGTTTCTCACCAATAATGTACTGACGAGATACTATTTCCTCATCTGTATAAGGTGACAGAGAATAAATACCAGGCAGATCCACCACCTCAGTGTTCTCTTTTCCTTTTATTGCTCCACTCTTACGGTCTACCGTAACACCAGGGAAATTACCCACATGCTGATTGGAACCGGTAAGCTGGTTAAACAGCGTAGTCTTTCCACTATTCTGATTACCTGCCAGTGCAAAAGTAAGCAGCGTTCCATGAGGAAGCTTATTCTCTTTAGTATGATCATGGTAGATACCACCTTCACCTAATCCAGGATGGTGCTTATGCTTATCTACCTTATCTTCTGATTTTTTTTCTTTATTCTTATCAGAGTTCTTTCCTGACTTTCCAGAACTCTTCTTTTTATTCTCACTATTCTCACTGTCCACACCATCAGCAGTATCTTCGCTATTCTTAGTAGCTGCCACAACCTGGATCTGCTCTGCATCAGCAAGTCTTAGAGTCAGCTCATAACCATGAATCCTGAGCTCCATAGGGTCACCCATTGGTGCCAGCTTAACTAGCGTAACCTCCACTCCCGGAATCACGCCCATATCAAGGAAATGCTGTCTCAGAGCTCCCTCTCCACCAACTTCATTAATTATGCAACTTTCGCCAACTCCTAGTTCTCTCAGTGTCATATATAAACTCCTAAATATTTTTAATGAACCGTCTCATTATAGCACAGCAATAGATTAAATGCTCAGGCTAATCAGCAATATACAAATGACTGCATATCTTATTCACCAGAATATTCAGTCCTCTAAGAAGGCATGCAATTCCAAAATCCATTAAAACAATAGCTACAAATATAACAGCTCCTATTGGATATCCCCAATTCAAGAATCCATACCAGTCATTGGTATTCGGCCACTCACCAATGCCATTTATGAGGATATTGATAACATATCCTACACCATATATGAGAGCCAGACTGGCGGAGATAAGTGTATATTTAAATGGAATTTTTCTATCTACTTTCATCAGAATCATTTCCGCCATTGCCAGTAATGGAACAACCCGATGGAAATAAAGATTACTGCCTGTATAGAGATCAAGATCCGGATACATAGGCGCTAGAAATGCGGCAATTATGAGAAATGTAAGCCCCACTGCCGAAGCAGACATAAGCTTAAGCAAAACAGGAGACTTAATATTATAAACATCGCAAAATATATAATAAGTTACCCAGATAATAGCAACGCCGCCCGCGAAAATATTCGAGAGCACAGTAAAGTATTTCAGATTTTCTATACCAACTCCAGTTAGACCAGCGCCCTGTTCAGGATTATCCAGCATTTTAGAAATACCCACACAAACAAATACAATGATTAAAACATTTAATGCGGTCTGTATCGCATCCCTTGGTTTTACAATTGGTTTTATTCTTACTTTATCTCCAGGCTGAATATCCATATTTACACCTCGTCTAATCTTCTCCCACCAGGTGAACGATGGTGGCTTCATGCCCCACCGATGGAAGGAACTTTTCCACAATATCTTCTGTCTTTATCTTAAGACTGGAGGTGCAAACACAAGGATGACAACCTATATATTCATCCTTCAATACATCCTCATCTATAAGTAACTTTACTTCTTTATTCTTATCATTCATTAGCCCCATGATACTTACTGCACCAGGTTCAATATCAAGATATTTCAGCATATCCTCTGCTTCCGCAAATGAAAGACGAGCCGAATTGATCTGCTTTGAAAGCTCCTTGGTCTTGAACTTCTTATCTCCCGGCATCATCAAAAGGTAGAAGTTTGTCTTCTGTCTGTTGCATAGGAACAAATTCTTACAGATGATTACCCCCAGCACAGCATCTATTTTATTACATGCCTCCATATTGTCTGCAGGTTCATGATCCGTTCTCTGGTATTTTATCCCCAGTTCATCCAGATAATCATAGGTTCTCATTTCTCTTTCAAGTCTGCCTTCGTCATTCTCAGGTCTTCCGTCATATAGTACCATCTGAACTCTCCTTAAGCTTCGTAATCCAAGCAGACTCTAAGCTTAGTATTAGGTCTTACCACACCATCTGCAACAGCCACATGGGCAGGATGTACAGCATACCCCTTAAGTGACTCTTCTGAATCAAATGAAGAATCCAGCATAAGGTCTGCATTTGAAGATGCAAGTCCTTCAATCTGAACCTTAATATCAAGAAGTCCTGGAATCTGTCCTGCAAGGCCTTCAAGTCCAGCCTTAATATCCGCCTTAACCTGCTTCTTCTCTTCTGCTGAAAGTTCATCCTTTAACTGCCATAATATAATATGTTTAACCATTTTTATTCTCCTACTCTAAATAATTATAAAACATGTTCTCTCACAACTCTTGCTCCAAATGGCATAAGAGAAAGTCCGGCTATCTTGAAGAACTGTTTGCCAAATGGAATTCCTATTATTGTAATGCAGAGTAAGCATCCAATAAGGAAATTGGTAAGTGCCATCTCCCAACCTGAAACCAGAATCCAGATAATATTCAAGATAATAGATACAGCACCATCATCATATTCAACTTCTTTTCCAAATGGATTAAAGGACAGGGAAGACATCTTAAAGCACTGAATCCCCACTGGAATTCCGACTATGGTAATGCACCATAATACTCCTGTTAATATCCAGCAACATGCACTTATTAATCCACCAAAGATAATCCATAAAATGTTTAATAATACTCTCATTTTCCACCCCTTTATTTTTGCTTTATTATTTCTTACTTATTTTTCTTACTTATTTTTCTTATTTGTTTTTCTTATAATAATCACAGAAATAACAACCCAAAGTACCAATGAGAGAAAAATTTCTGCCGCAAGAACTACAAGCATTTTTCCACCACTTATTCCAGATGTTAAAAGATCAAAGAAAATATGCTTCTTTTCATATGATACTGCATAGTAAACATCCTTATTTTCGCCCATTTCATATTTTCTAGCACTGAAATATTCACTAACAAAAAGCCCATCCTTCTTAGTCATGAATACATAACCATCTTCAGCATCTTTAAGCTTCTGACTTTCAGCAAATAGTTCCTCAACTCGTTGCTGTCTTTCGGGCTCGATCCAATCTGAATATATAATAAATTCTTCTGTAGTTATGGTATCCGCTATATCATATAGATTGAATTCATCTTTAATCTCATAAAGAGTATATCCATCCGCCTCCATCTCTTCTTTACTTTTAGCAGCGGTTTTAATCTCAATCTTTTCAGAATCATTTCCACTCAAATAGTAGTACATCTTATCTGGAACAAATTCATGATCCTTAATATATATATTATCTACTTCAAAAACTATGGAATCTATATATTCTCCATACTTCTGCTTAACAGCATCTATCGTATTTCCTAAGTCATCATCCTGATAAGTATAGTATACACGGATTCTTGATCCACTTTCTGAATTCTTTCTTGCATACATCAGTGTATTTTCTGTATTCATGCTCTTCATCTCAGAATCCAGATACATATGCACATCTGTCACAAGAAGGCCACCGAATAATTCAGACACAACAGTCGAATTATTCACACCATCATTCATATTTGTGAGAAATGATACAAATTGATTATATCTTTCCTCATCACTAATAGGTCCACCGTATAATTCTTCTAAATTAGGCTCATCAACATCATCCTTATCATCTCCAGTAAAATACTGCTTATAGCCAGTTTCAAACAGACTATTGCATGTTCTTTCCTGAAGATTTTGAAAATCATTTTCCACCTCTTTACTAAAGATTGACATTTCAATTGATATGGTAACAACCAATAGCAAAAGAACAGCTATAAAAGTAAGTAAAATAATCTTAAAATTCCTCATAACCTTCCCCTATACATAATACAATTGTTCTACTTAAAACAACATTGCTATTGTACCAAATTTTAATGATGTATTGAATAGTTTTCTGGTTTTTATTTATTTCATTTTCCAATCTATAATATGATGCAGGGGCAAAAGTACCTCTTAACATCATATGCTCTATCATCTTTATATAAAATGTGGATGAAGTATTATGAATATGGTAAAATATAAGATAGTAATTCAAATTTCTAATGTACCCAAAATAAGGGGACTGCGACATGGATACAAAAAAAGCCAAAAAAGTAACATTCATAGTTAATACTATTATACTCATTCTTGTCTTCGGACTAATGGGCTTCTTTTATATGTGCCATGCAACATTCCTTGTGTATTTCAGTATACCAACTGCACTTATATATCTGATCGGATATTATCTCATTTCCATCCAGCGACTAGAAATATATGTAAGACTTGTATACATCTGGCTCACACTATATATGTGCACCACTACCCTATGTCTGGGATATAATTTTGGATTTCATTTATACTGTATGTCCATGATTCCGGTTATCTTTGTTACTGAGTACATAGCCCGTAAGCTGGGTAAGCCTAAAATCGGTGCAGCAAAAGTCAGCGTTGCCATCAGCATTGCCTATATCCTCTGTACTGGTTATGTGGGAGCCTTTCATCCAATATATGATGTGGATCAAAAGTTCACGATGGTATTTTGGATAACCAATGCTCTTACGGTTTTCAGTTTTCTAATCTTCTATTCCAGTTGGATGATAAAACTGGTGATCCAATCTGAAGAGAAACTTTCCGAGATGGCTCACATTGATAAGCTAACCGGTCTTTATAACAGACACTACATGCTGGAGCAACTGGAGCTTTCCGACAAATCAAAAAAGAATAGATTTGTAGCAATTGCAGATATAGATTCATTTAAGAAGATAAATGATACCTACGGACATAACGCTGGCGACTACATTCTGTCTCACTTAGCAGGAATCATGAAAGACACTTGTAGGGATTGTATAGTTAGTCGTTGGGGCGGAGAAGAATTCCTACTGCTGTTCCCAGGAAATACAGCTCAGAAATCAAATGGAATCAAACAGATGGAAATGCTAAGGGAAAAAATCGCAAGTTCTGAATTTGTTTTTGAAGAAACAAAAATCGATGTTACTATCACAATCGGTTTAGCTGATTATAATCCAGAACTTTCAACTGACAAATGGATTCAAAAAGCAGACGAAGGACTTTACTACGGTAAGAACCACGGTAAAAACCAAGTCGTAAAATTATAAAAAATCCCAAGTACAGAAAAACTATACTTGGGAAAACACCCATGAAGTGTATCATTTAATTGCAAACATGTCAATTACCTTAT